>CAYOYI010000029.1:0-17311 GCA_964408105.1 uncultured Chitinophagaceae bacterium
TGCATAGGCTATAATTTTTAATTGAATAATCATGTGGGAGGTGGATGTAATTAGAAGATATTAACCCGTAAAGTCAACTTTAATATCACATTAGCTGATACCAAGCTTTTTCTTTACAGCAGATTCGTCTGCATCAATCTCAAGTTTCTTAAAGGGTGAAGCACTGCCTGTAACAAGCCGAATTGAAGATTTTGGAAGGTCCAGTTTTTCTGCAAGAAACTTAATTAATTCGTTGTTTGCTTTTCCATCCTGAGCAGGAGCCTTTATCTTGATGTTGATGCTGCCATCTGCAGAAATTGAGATTGAGTTTGTTTTACTGCCTGGCTTGGCTTTGATATGGAGGAACATAGCAACAGGGCTTACAAAACTTTTTTCTGTAATTCAGGGAACACCCTCCCGATCTTATTCAGCAAGTAGTCTCCATATGTTCCTTCAAATAAATGAACGCTTTCTTTATCCCAGCGTTCATTTTTATCATCCACGATGCTTCTTCTAAGATTTTCTATAGGTTCAACTTTTGCTTCAAAGCTCGGATCAAAAAACAGAGGGAAGGAGTACCGGCTCTTCCCGGATTTGTTGTGAACGCGATGGGGAGTTGAGCGATACAAACCTCTTGTCATTCGGTCGAGCATGTCACCAATATTACACACGAAAGTGTTGGGAAGGGGAGGAGCATCTATCCAGCCGTTCTTTGATTTCACTTGTAATCCTCCGATGCCGTCTTGTTTCAGGATAGTCAGCACGCCATAATCAGTGTGCTCACCAACACCCCATTGTTGTTTTGTGGTTTGCAAGGCCGGATAATGAAAAATTCTGAACAGAATGAGCGGGTCCTTGGTGTAGCGCTGGTAGAAATAGTTTGGCTCAAGATTTAAGCTCAAGGCAATTCCGCGCATCAAGGCGTGACCAACGTTGGTCACTGCATTGATATATTCTATGACAGCGTTTTTTAATTCCGCAGGATATTCCGGGAAAAGATTATTCCCATGCAACGGGAGTTGCTTTTTCACTCTATCATCAAATTCTGATAACTCCTGACCAAAGTATAAGCCTTCTTTCAAATCGGGTTGTCCGGAAGTCAATTCACCTTCCACTGGAAAATATCCTCTCCACGCTCGTCCGCCTTTTTTCATTGAGATTTTCATCTTTTCGTTTTCATCTAGCGAAAAGAATGTGTAACTAAGTTTCTCAAGGTCCGCTTGTAAATCAGGATTTATTCCATGTCCGGATAGGTAAAAAAATCCGGTGTTGCAGCAGGCTTCTCGTATCTGCAGGGCCACTTCTCGTGCCTCAGGAGATTGATGGTCCTCATTTTTAGCTAAGGCTTCAATGTTTATAACAGGAAGCGAAGATGTTGGCATAGGTATATTTTGCTTAATGTATCAGAGAGTGATTGAAGCAGATGAACTATTTTTGAATCATTCTTAACCAAATCAAAGAAAGTCATGAGAAAATTAGCCAATATCTTTTTTGTTATCAGTCTTGTATTCATTTCCCAAATAGCGAATGCGCAATTGGATGTTCCGCGTCCCAGTCCTCTTGGAAAAGTGACTCAGGCAGTTGGGCTGAACGAGATTACCATTGAGTATTCACGTCCGGGTGTGAAAGACAGAGTGATTTTCGGGGATTTGGTTCCTTACGGAAAACTATGGAGGACCGGTGCCAATGCAGCAACTAAAATCACGCTAAAAGACGATGCAAAATTTGAAGGCAATGATATTCCCACGGGAGAATATTCGCTGCTGACCATTCCCGGTCAAACAGAATGGACAATCATCATAAATAAAGACGCAACCGCAAGCGTGAGCAAATATGATCAGTCAAAAGATCAGGTGCGTTTCACCGTGAAACCTCAAAAGGTAGCCGATAAAGTGGAAACCATGACTTTCAATATTGCTAACGTTGAAACTGACAATGCGGACATTGAATTAGTTTGGGAAAACACCAAAGTGAGCTTTAAAATGACTACCGAAGTTGATAGCAAGGTAATGAAGCAGATTGAGGAGGCCATGAAAGGAGTTTCATCAAATACTTATTACCGTTCGGCAGCATATTATCTCGAAACCGGTAAAGACTTAAAGAAAGCGCTGGAATGGGTGAACAAGGCGCTCGAAACTGAGCAGAAATTCTGGATGCTTCACACCAAAGCTAAAATACAGGCAGGGCTTGGAGATTACAAAGGTGCGATAGAAACAGCCAAAAAATCCAAGGAGGTTGCCATTCAGGAAAAGAATGATGACTACATCGCTCTCAATGATAAGGCGATTGCTGAGTGGAGCAAGAAGAAATAGTTAGCCTTTGAACATTCGGTGGATCATCCAGCTTAGCAGCATTACCAGTAAACATCCGATAAGATTGAGCCAGAGGTATTCTATGCTCAAAACTTCCATCTTGTCTAAGATGTAAATGGTAATGACTGCAAGCTCAGCAATGAGTGCTGCTATAAATGTTGGTGCGCCTTTGACGGTTTTCAGAAAAAAGGCAACCATAAAAACGCCAAGAATGGTCCCGTAGAACAGAGAGCCAAGGATGTTTACGGCCTGAATTAAATTTTCAAATAAAGAGGCAAGCAAGGCAAATGCAACCGCTGCGATCCCAAAAGCGATGGTAAATATCTTGGATGCAAAAACATAGTGCTGATCGGTGGCTTTTTTCTTGAAATTGCGCTTGTAAATATCAACGGTGGTAGTGGATGCAAGAGCATTAAGTTCGGCTGATGTAGATGACATTGCAGCCGAGAAAATTACCGCCAGCAGCAAACCGATGACTCCGATAGGTAAATAATTCATCACGAAATGGATGAAGATGTAATCGGAATCTTTTTTCTCAAGCGTTGGGTTTGCTGAAGAAACAATTGCTTGTGCTTGCCTGCGCAATTCTTTTATGGCAATGGCTTTTTCATTTATAGATGATTTCAGGTCGGTTATCTTTTTCTGGTCACCGTTTTGAAGTGCCGTGGTAAGATTTAAAACCTCCGTTCTTTTTTCAGCGAATAACAATTGTTGCTCTTTCTCAAGACTGAGTATTTCCTTGGATTTAGTTTCTCTTGTATTTTCAAGTGCAACATGATTGAAATAAACCGGAGCAGGATTAAGCTGGAAGAAAATAAATACGAGCACCCCGGTCAGCAATATGAAAAACTGCATTGGGATTTTTAACAGTCCGTTAAAGATCAAACCTAAACGGCTTTCAGAAATTGATTTACCCGCAAGGTAACGTGACACTTGCGACTGGTCTGTTCCGAAATATGATAATTGAAGGAACAATCCCCCAAGCAATCCTGACCAGATGTTATATCGGTTTCCGAAATCAAGATTCCAGTCGGTGATATTCATCTTTCCCATTTTGCCGGCAACCTGCAATGCAACCGGAAATGACATGTGATCGGAGATTTTCCAAATCAGTATTCCAATAGCAATGAACATTCCTGCGAAGATCACCGCCATTTGTTGTTTATGAGTTTGGTTCACAGCTTTTGTGCCTCCGATAACTGTGTAAAAGATAACGAGAGCTCCAATGAAGATTACCGTGAAATTCAATGACCAACCCAGAATTTGGGATAAGATAATTGCCGGAGCGTAAATTGTAATCCCTGCGGCCAGCCCCCGCTGCAGTAAAAAAAGGCATGCTGTAAGTATTCTGGTCTTTAAATCGAAACGAGATTCAAGGAATTCATAGGCGGTGTAAACTTTCAGCTTGTAATATAATGGAATGAATACAACGCAGATGATTATCATCGCCAGCGGCAACCCAAAATAGAATTGGATGAATCGCATGCCGTCTTCGTAGGCTTGTCCGGGTGTTGAAAGAAATGTGATGGCGCTGGCTTGAGTAGCCATGACTGACAGGCCAACCATCCACCATTTTGACTGATGATCTCCAAGCAGATATCCTTTGATGTTTTTGCTACCTTTCGTTTTCCAGGCTCCGTAACCAGAAATGAACAGCATCGTTCCCAACATCACTATCCAATCAACAGCACTCATGTCAACAAGAAAGTTAGCACGCTAAAAAGGAGAATTTGAAATACGAGAAAGGCGATGACCAAGATGTACAGGAAATTCCAGGAGAAGAAAGGCGGCTTGTCATCCGCGGAAAATTCAGTGTTGTTTCCTTCTTCAGGGAGCACCATTACCTCCGGCAATAAGATTAGCAAAGAGCCGATACGCTCCCGGAACTCCGGCAGGGAGCTGTCTGAAAAACGAGATGCCTGTATAAATGAACGTCCCCTTACCGTATTGGGCGAACAGCAAACTGCCTTTCACCGGGTCTTCACTCGGATCGGCACAGGAAAAAGGTGTAAGATAATTTTCATCCCATTCCTGCGCGAAGTACAATCCCCGTTCCTGTACCCATCCTTCAAAATCTTTTTGGGTGATCTTATTGGGAACATTAAAAAGCGGGTGATCGTGATTCAGAATATTCATTGCAGCGTTTTCTTCTGTTACCCGGTCACGACCGATTTTAAAAGGGTAGGGACCAATGTCTGGAGATAATAGGCCACCGGTTGTTTGGTACTGCACAACAAGCGTTCCGCCTTGGTCAACATAATCCATCAATTCTTTTTTGTGGTTTGGCAGCCATGTTTCTGTATTGTATGCCCTTATTCCAACAATCACCGCATCAAACTGCTGAAGGAATTTTTCAGAAATGTTGCCTGCATCCACAAGAGTTATGTTATATCCTGCTTGCTTTAGGTTTTCAGTCACTTCATCACCGGCTCCCATGATGTAGCCAATTTGATTACCGGATTTTTTCAAATCAAGCTTCACCACTTTGCTTTTTGCAGCAGGAAAAAGCGACTGAACCGGAATATGGTCGTAAGCTACTTCAATGAAATCGAGGCCGGTTTTCCCTTTTGCCGTCAGCACGAAAGGCCTAAGCTCAAATTCGATAGATGATGCTGAAGGTGTGAGAGCGAATGAGATAGTTTTCTCTTCCCCTTTTTTCATTAGCTCGATATTTATCGATTCGGGTTGCAGCTTCCATTCTTTTGGCAGGCCAAACTCTATTTTACCGGAGATACTGTCTTTCCAAGCTTTCAGCACATAAGAAATTTCTTTTGGCTTTTCATCGGCAAAAATGATCACCGGTTGTTTTGGATGAATGGTTACCTGCGGGGTGATGATGAACGGGCGATAAAGTTCCCCCTTCACCCGGTCAGTCCATTTGTATTCGACAGGTTTATAATACTTCAATTCAACTCCATCCACCACCACGGTGAAACACGTTTCCAGTGCCGGTGGATTTTCGGGCTGAATGCCCAGGGTGTCATGCGCCACAGGGTACATGCCTATATTCTGCTGCTCTTCAAAAAGCCAATAAGGCTGTGAGATATCTTTTCCTTCTGGAACCGTGATAGCTTGTTCACGTGTGATGGCCTTGTTAAAAATCAATGCAGAATCCACTTGCACTTTTTCGCCTGCTGCAAATTGGATTGACTTTAACGTAACGTTGGTTGATGACCGCTTGAGAGCAAAGGCTGTGACTTTCACGGTGCCTCCCGGAGTTGCTGAAAAATCTGCCGCTGCACTTTCAAAAAACATACCGCACACAGCAGCAATGATATTTTTCACTTCATCAGCCTTACTCAGGCTCCAGTGATCGTTTTTACCTTTTAGCAATGTGTATGCTTCCAGCAATGAAGGCAGGATGAGGGTTTGTTGTTTGATGTCAAATTGATCGGCTGCAGCTTTTAACAATTGAGCCGCTTTCTGGCTTCCTTTCACCCTGCTCCATGTAATGTCTATTCCATCAAAGAGGTTTCTGCTTGCTTGCGTACCCTTCACATATTCGAGGTATTCAAGTTCTTCACCCCTGGTCTTCGCTGCCCCGAATCCCTGGCTTTTGTGCTGGCTGCGGCTTTCGGCCGCGATCTCGGTACAGGAAACACCCAGTTCGGGAATGTATGAACCTACATCAACAATGATCTTGCCTGTAGTATCAAGAACTGTTCCGGTGTTACGATAGAACCATGTGGACGTGTTCCAATAAAGGCGCACAGGCTTCCATGTTTGCACATATTTTAATTGCTCGGGGAAGGCTCCGGCATCTGCTGCAAGGTCGAATGCTTTTTCGGCAAGGTATGCCGAGGCTTCATGATGACCGTGTGTTTTGTATTCATAGCTCAGCGGGGGAAAACGGGTGATAATGACATCGGGTTTGAATTTTCGGATAACATACACCATGTCAGACAGCACTTCATTCTCATCCCAGATGTTAAGCGTTTCGTTGTATGTTTTGGAGTAACCGAAATCATTAGCTCGCGAAAAGTATTGCAGGCCCCCATCAATCTTTCGTGCTTCGAGCAATTCCTGCGTGCGCAGCAAGCCAAGCAATTCGCCCTGCTCTGTGCCCACAAGATTCTGCCCGCCATCACCACGTGTGAGTGATAAGTATGCCACTTCAAGGTTTTCCTTCTTTGATAAATAAGTAATTAAACGGGTGTTCTCGTCATCCGGGTGCGCAGCAATGTATAGCACACGCCCGAGGGTGTTTGCCTTTTTCAGCATTTGCATGATGTCTCCCGCGCTATATGCAGTTGGTTGTGCACCAGCTACTGTGCTGACGAGCATCCATGCTGCAAATGATAACTTAAGTGGTATAAGTCTCAACGTTCTTTTTGATTTTGTTTTGTTGAATCTTAAGAAACTTAGGTTGCAAGTTTACTCATAAATGAGGTTGCGGGCTATGTACAACAGTTACACTAACATAATGTGATGCTTGTGCTAATAAAGCATGATACAACTCCTGCCGAGCTTCGCTACCAGCACGGGTCAATAAGGTGGCTAATTGAACACGCGCCACCAAATCGTTAATTAGTTGAATGGTTGATTGGATAGAAGAACAAAACCGATTAACAAATAAACAAATTAACCGATCAACAGCGTTGCGTTACTTCTTCTTTTCTTTCTTCTCGTTATTGAATTTGTATGTAAGTCCAATACCCAATGCTTCCTTGAATTGCACACGGTCTTTCACATCGGTGGGATCATCGGCATCAGGAATCTTCACATCGAAATCGTAGATGAAGTGAAGGATAAGGCTTGCCGCCAGCCAGTCGTTGATCTTGAAGAGAAGGTTGGTTTCCCAGTCAACATCAATGTATTTGCGGCTTTCTGAATCATCATTCAGGTAATCGTAGAAGAGGTTGAGTTTGCTCATGAGCGTGAAGTTTTTCATTACCTCTTTTTCAAACTTTGCAGTGATATAGGCACCAAATTCATACCTGATTTTTTCGCCTTCAGGACTGTAGCCTATGATGTTGCCTGCTGTGTCCGTAATGGCTATCCCTGGTTCGTTGCCGTAAGTGCCGCGATTGGCAATATCCTGGTTTCTGATGAACATAAAGCGAGCAGTGACTGGTGAGATATAAAGGGAGAAGTAGTCAACAGGTTTATAATCAATACCAACGCCAATGGCGAGATAACCTGGAGCAGCAAATTCAGAAACCACCGTGGAGTCATCAGGATAATTGTAGCCTGGAGCAAATTGTGTTTTGTAATTAGCTAATGTGCTGAAAAAGAGTTTTTTGTCTCTTGTGATAGCATAGCCATATTTTGACTCCAATTCCAGCTTATCATCATTCTTCCTAAGCCCGAATTCATCAGTACGAATAAGTCCAAGCAGCATATCAATCCGGTTGTCCCAACTATGGCGGTTCTTAGCATAATTGGCCTTAAGAAGTCCGACCATGGAAAACGCAATTGAGTTATCGCCTCCCTGAGCCCAGTTCGTAAAACTCACCTGGTTGAAATGCAGCGAGCCAAATCCATCTACCTTCCAGTGCTTAGTGGTGTCGGCATCTTGGGCTTTAAGGTTAACGAAAACAAACAGGTTTACAAGACATAGAGTCGTTTTGAACATTAGCATAGAATTGGGGTTTTGTTTATAATTACCGCTAAAATAAAAATGTAAGAGCTAATGTTCTATAATTTTGAGCAAAAAAAAAAGAGCCGCTCCGAGTTAACGGAACGGCTCTTCGGTCATGAAAAGGATATTTTAAGCTGCCTACACCTGAAGAGTCAGGGTTTCGGCATATTCTCTGCGTATTTTGCTGGCTTCCGTGAGTTTATGTACATAATCTCTCAGGTTGCCTGCTTTCATAAACTTACCAGCCTCTTTCATTACGTTCTTGTACTGATCCCTGAGGCTGCTCAATCTGTGGTTTTTTAGGATTTCTAACATGGCTGTAAGGTTTAATTGTTAAACAATTTGTTTACGATGAATAAGAAACAAGCACCGTGCCAAAAATGTTTTTGAAGGAAGGATTAAAGCAGGGGTTTAACGTTTATTAACGTCCGCCTCACTTAAAAAAGGAGAAAACACTTGAGCCATGTTTCCTCTGTTGAATCAAATGAGTATGATTTTCAAAAGATAGCTTAGGCTCGTGCTCAAGTATGAACAAGCCACCCTCGCTCAGCCGGCCTTTGGTGAAAATGATTTCCACCAATTTCTCGGCACTCTTAAAAGTATAGGGCGGATCGGCAAAAATGAAATCAAACTTCTCATCATTGTATTCCAGGAAATCCAAAGCGTCATCCAAAACGGCATCAATGTTTTCATCAATACCCAGCGATGCAGCCGTTTCACTTATATAGCGTATGCAGCCTCTGTTGCTGTCCACAGAAGTGATATCATTGCATCCGCGGGAGGCAAGCTCATAGCTGATATTACCGGTGCCGGCAAAGAGATCAAGTGCTCTGATCTCTGAGAGGTCGAAATTGTATGAAAGAATATTGAAGAGGCTTTCTTTTGAGAAATCGGTTGTGGGCCGCACTGGCAGTGAACGGGGAGGATTAAAACGCCTGCCTTTTAAACTTCCCCCGATTATTCGCATAGATGAATGCTGAAAAGGAAAGCATACTGATGATGGGGCATGGAATTGAGCCGGTCAGAGTATTTAAGCGCCTTTGGGCGATCCATGAAATTAAGGTTCCTGATAAACCGCTTCGGGGTCTGGAACAATGGCGAATCAATCTTTATCTCACCGGACAGGAAGACCTTTGCCTCTTCGGGATGGAAATGCAATTCTTCACAAACCGCAAGCAGATAGTAGGAAACATCCTCACCTGTGTTAGCTTCAAATCCATTATAGAAAATGAACCTTCCCGATTTGAATGCGGCCAAATGTACCTTTTTGCCGGAAATCGCGCCAAAGAGCAGTTCGCCTGTGGTGTTGTGGTTTTCATGCGCCAATAGCCTGATGAATGGGGTAGAGGCGTGGTAAAATGAAAACGATAACCCCTGTTTCACATAGTCAAGTAATCCCTCCGGCAAATGAAATACGTTAAAGGCATTGATCTTTTCAATGAAATCAGCCTTAGGTGTATCATGATGTAACGTGTTGAAGTCCAGGTAACTATCAAGCTTGTGCTCGTCAAATAATTCAGCAGGTATCAGGGCATTTCCGCCAAGATCGAGGGCGATCCTCAACTTGCCGGGGGATTTATTGATGATGAAATTATCATTCAATATCTGCAGGGCTTCTTTCCACGGGGGATTGACGCTCTTAGCATCACCGAGCTGGAAAACTGATACAGAAAGTACCTTATGATGGATATTATCGAGATAGCTGCAATACAGCTCCCTTGAATTGATTAAGACCGAAAGCGTGCAGTCTGATAGATTAATGGAGTGGAGCTGATCATCAGAAATTTCTGTCTGAAGCAATAGGTTGTTCATTTTAAGTCGTCATTCTGAGCGCAGGCTTTGCGAAGTGAAGAATCTCATTTTCAGTGTGTGCAGAGATGCTTCGCTATCGCTCTGCATGACGATACAGAAATGCTATATTTATTCCCAGTTTCCAGTGTATGTGGGTTCTATCATTGAACCTACCCTCAGCTCGTGTTTTAGGTCTATAAACTTCTCATTCAGGCCGTTCAGCACAATTCTTTCAGGAGCGCTCACTTCGAACACCTGTATCTTCACGTTGTTCTTTTTAATATCACCTGCATTGATGCTGAATTTCTCATTCGAGAAAGGGATGTAGGGCAATGAATCAACATTCATGCCTGCCGGGAAGGTTTTCTGCAACAAGGGCTCAAACACAGTATCCCTAATTACAAGCCCCCTGAGAACCGCCTCTGCCTCGGTGAGAGAATCGGGCACTTCACCGATTGCTTTCACCACAGGGATGGAATCAAATTTAATGGTGCGCACAAGCTGGTCGAAATTCCTGGCGAACTGACCCTTCAGGTCTTTATAGGCAAGCTGAGCTGTGCGGATGTCTTTCAGCCGTTGGATGGTCTTTTCATACCTCACTTTCTTCTCCTTTTCAAACACGATCGGCTCGCGGATGATGTAATAGAGCCAGAACGCCAACCCCACGACAACCACCGATAGTGCAATATTTGCTATAAGCTTTACATTCATTCTTAAAAAAGTTGAGGCACAATAATAACAATTTTATCGCTTTCGGTTGATTGGTCGGTTTGTTGAATGTTGATCAATAATTGCAAATAAACCGGTTAACAGGATAACCAATTTTAGCAAGTATGGACTTAGTCGCCTTTGCGGTTTTGCTTACTGGTGTTTTTCCAAGGTAGATCTCGGGTTTAGATAAATCCGCCAGGTCACAGCGGATTGTTCTGGGAATAAGCAAACTCATATAACCTTGACATTCCCTTGAATAAGACTGGCACAAGCTGATAAGGCAGATTTTATTGAAACCGGATCCAATTCTATAAAGTGGAGATAACAATTTGCTTTTAGATACTTTTGAAGCGAGTTTCTTTTGTGAACATTTTCAAAACTTATGACCATATCTCTTGAGAATTGCGGCAAGCGCTATGAGCGTGACTGGATTTTCAGGAATTTGACTTATCGTTTTTCCTCCGGAAATAAATACGCTATCCTTGGACCAAACGGCTCAGGCAAGAGCACACTAATTCAAATGTTGTGCGGATTCCTTTCACCAACTGAGGGTGAAATGAAAATGGAGAAAGACAATTCCACAATAAGCGGAGACGATGCATTTCGGTACGTAAGCCTTTGTGCTCCGTATATTCAGTTGATTGAGGAATTTACACTGAGGGAGCAGGTTGAGTTTCATTTGAATTTCAAACCGGCAATGGGAGCTATGAAAAGTAAACAATTGATTGAGCTGATGGTATTTGAAACGAGCGCTGAAAAACAGATCCGCTATTTCTCATCCGGTATGAAGCAGCGTGTGAAGCTTTGTTTGACAATTTTGTCTGATGTGCCTATCATTCTTCTTGATGAACCTGCAACCAACCTTGACGGGGAAGGAATAAAATGGTATAAAAATATCCTTGATAAATTTTTAAATGACCGGCTTTTGATAATAAGCTCGAATAGGGAAGAAGAGTATTCTATGTGCGATGAAAGAATTGAGGTAAGCAGGTTCAAGGTGGACAAACCGGTTTATTGATTTAGCGCAATTCCTGATCCGGTTACTTAAATACTTTTGAATTCCAAATAGTCCACTTGCTCAAATACAAAGCAGATATCCGCTCGGTAGTGTTCATGTTGATCGCTACCGCATTGCTGATAATTCTTTGGCGATGGGGCTTTGAAATACATTGGAGTTCGTTCGCGATCCTTTACGGAATGCAACTGCTTGCTGCGGTAACGGTTTCGGTGATGACGCACAATCACAAGCATCTCTCTATGTGGAAGAGTGACTGGATGAATGTACTCACAGATATTTGGCTCACAGTGTTCTATGGTTTCCCGGTTTTCGCGTGGATTCCAACGCACATGATCAACCATCACGTGCATGTGAACACAGAGGAAGATTACACCCGGACTTATCGCCTTTCAGAGAAGAATAACCTGCTCACTCTGCTGAGCTATCCTACCATCAGCGGCTATTATCAGCAACCCGCTGTGATTGCCTATTTCAAAGGCTTGTTGGGTACCGATAGAAAGAAATTCCTTTTGCACGCTCTTCAGGTTGTTTCATTGGTTATTTGGGTTGCAGTTGCTTTCATTATTGACTGGAAAAAGGCTTTGGTTTTTGTCTTTATTCCGCAGCAGGTTTCGCTTTTCACGGTATTAGTGTTTAATTACCTTCAACATATTCATGCTGACGAGACATCCGATTACAACAACTCGCGCAATTTCACAGGGAGCATGCTGAATTTCATTCTGCTTAACAACGGCTACCACACCGTGCATCACCTGTGGGCTGGCATTCACTGGAGCAGGCTGGGAGCCAAACATCGGGAGATCGAATCAAAGATCAATCCGGCATTAAATGAAAATAATTTCGCCTGGTATATGCTCAGAACTTATATCTTGTCGGTCTTTTTGCCAAAATACGGTTCCCGCTCGCTGAGAGCTTAGCGAATGAACAAGGATTTAGCACCCGTTTAAAAAAATTTAACGATTAACATTAAACCATTAACAGACACATGAAGATCTCTGATTTTATAGAAGTAAAACATCCCAGCGTTGCCACCCGCTATTTAGAGAATAAGGTCGCTGCCGGGCATTTCATCGAAGACTATATCTCCGGCAAGGTGAGTATCAACACCGACTTCAAGGAAATGATGGAGCACAAGGATGAGATTTTCACCTGGAATTATGTGGGGCATCACTACAAGTTCTTTTTATCACGGTTTATTCCGGAAGTGGTTATTCATTCTAAGAAGCAGGACGAACGAATTGTTCGCAGCCACTATGATAACAAGAATGACCTTTTCAATTGGTTTCTTGGCCCGAAGATGATCTACACGAGCTGTTACTTTCAGTCAGGAGATGAATCGCTGGAGGAGGCACAGGAGAATAAAATGAATCTCATCGCGCAAAAGATGCAACTCAAGCCAGGCGAGGAGTTGCTCGATATAGGTTGCGGATGGGGAACCCTGGTTGCACACATGGCCAGATATTATGGTGTAGATTCCACTGGAGTCACAATTGCAGAAGCCGGGGCAGAGTGGGGCAGGAAGCAGATCAAAGATTATCATGTTGAGGATTCCGCAAGGATATGGACGAAGGACTACCGCGATATTCCGAATGATAAAAAATATGACAAGATCACTTGCTTGGAAATGGCGGAGCATGTCGGTATAAAGAACTTCAGAAAATTCATGAAGCAGATTTACAGCCTGCTGAAAGATGATGGGCTGTTTTACATGCAGATCGCTGGCCTGCGCGAGCGCGACAGCTTGTTTTTCGGGCCTAACCAGGAAGACCTTGTTTGGGGATTATTCATGAACGAATACATCTTTTCGGGTGCTGATGCCAGCATGCCGCTCCACTGGGATTTGAAGAATATTGAGAAAGCAGGTTTCGAAGTTCACAGCGTGGAGAACATCGGCATTCACTACTCAAAAACAATAGAATTCTGGTATCACAATTGGCTGCGCAACCGCGAGAAAGTGCTTGCCAAATACGGGGATCGGATTTTCCGCATCTACCAGATTTTCCTTGGCTGGTCAACGATCATTGCAAGGCAGGGAAGCTCAACAGCCTACCAGATCGTCTGCCGCAAGAACCTGAACACATTTAACAGGAAACGCTTCATCGGAGCTACTAATCTTGGCGAAAAATATTCCTTCGAAAAAAACGGTCAATTGGTAAAAGAAGTAGTCGAAAACTAACCACAAGTCACTAACCACTAACCACTATTTCTCCCTGATCATATAAATCCTATTGTCATCCACCTTATAAAGCATCGGTGCCACCGTGATCTTCGGATACCTCAGCCGCAGGCGCTTTGATTCGCTGATGACAAAATCCACTTCATTGCCGATCTCAAACATCGGTGCAAAATGCAGGAAATGCTCTTCCGCCCATTCCTTGTCCCATCCGGCTTTTTCCACCAGCCCGCTGATGAACTGGTCTTTCCGCGAGATGAGGTTCACCATGCCGCAGTTGTTGTGGCCGATGATAGCAATATGCCTGATGCCGCCTACTGCAATTGCATAGGACACCTTGAACTCACTGTAGCGGAGATTGGCTCCACCCGCACGGATGATGTAGGAAAAGTTATCCGGGATGCGCAGGTGCTTCCGGTTATCCATGCACATGCCGACCAGTAGCTGCGCTGTGGTGTAAGTATCTAATGCTCTGCCGAGGTTATGATATTCCAGCAATAATCCGATCGGAGTATCGCGGTATTCCGGCAAAATGTCTTCTTTCTTTGAAATGTCTATCAGGCGATTCATTGCGGGTTCAATAATAGCTATAAATGTGAAATGGTTGTGATTGAATTTTTTGATTTCACTTCATCAATACGACCTTGGCGGCCGTATAAAATTCCCTGACAGTTATTCTGATTGGTATAATTCATCGTTTAGGAACCTTCTGCGCTTCCATCCCCTACCCAGTAATGGTACATATCCAATCGCGGTTGTCACTCAATTGCAAGTCCAGATCAAAGGGTTTATAGTGGATTTGCACATTCGGTTGATTGGTTAATTGGTTGATTAGCGGATAAAAAATTCTCCACTTGTGCGGATGTCTTTGAGCCTTTACGTAGGGGGCAGGGGTTTAGCTGCCTCTGAAAATTTCTTCTTATATTAGAAGGTAATTCTAATAATCTTATGAAAACCCATCTTCCCTTCCTTCTTACCGCTATGCTTTTATGCGGGGCAGGGCGGGTTGATGCTCAGGTGAGTGGAGGTGCCATTCATTCATTATTTCGGTGTAGTTCCGGAGAAGTGATGGCGTGCGGAGGTAATGGATACGGAGAACTTGGCAATGGAACTACAACGGATAGACATTTTCCAGCTCAAGTACATGGACTTCATGGCATTTCAAGCGTAGCTGCTGGGTGGGAGCATTCTCTCTTTTTAAAAAATGACGGTACTGTATGGGCTTGCGGAAGAAATGATTATGGACAACTCGGTGATGGAACGACTACGAATAGATTTTTCCCAGTTCAGGTGATCGGGCTTTTAGGAATTATATTCGTGGTTGGGGGCGGAGATCATTCCCTCTTTTTAAAAAATGACGGAACGGTATGGGCTTGCGGAAGAAATAATTATGGACAACTTGGCGATGGAACGACTACGAATAGATTTTCTCCGATTCAGGTAAGCGGACTTTCTGGCATTACATTCGTGGGCGGTGGTGTTTCAAATTCCTCCCTCTTTTTAAAAAATGACGGAACGGCATGGGCATGCGGGTATAATGGTAACGGACAACTTGGCGATGGAACGACCTTGCACAGAACTTATCCTATTCAGGTAAACGGAATTACCGGAATTATAAGTGCGGCTGCAAATGGCAACCATTCTCTCTTTTTAAAAAATGACGGAACAGTATGGGCATGTGGATATAATGGTAACGGACAACTTGGCGATGGAACCATTACGAATAGATTTTCCCCGGTTCAGGTGATTGGGCTTTCAGGTATTACATTCGTAGGCGGTGGTTCAAATCATTCTCTCTTTTTAAAATATGACGGTACAGTGTGGGCGTGCGGATATAATGATAGCGGGCAACTTGGAGATGGAACGACTTTGGTTAGATATTCTCCGGTTCAGGTGATCGGACTTTCAGGTATCAAACACTTGGCGGCAGGTCATGAACAATCGCTCTTTTTAAAAAATGACGGTACGGTGTGGGCGTGCGGACTTAATAGTTCTGGACAACTTGGCGATGGAACCACGATTGGTAGACTATCCCCTGTGCAGGTTCTAAATCTCTGTACGGTTTCTAGTCCTGTATTGGGAAATTATCCTCATCAGTTTACCGGAAATCTATATGATGACTCTAATAACAATTGTGGGAAGCAAAGCAATGAACATGGAATTCCTTCCATTACCGTGATGGCCACACCAGGAGACCTTTATGCTTTCTCCAATGATGCTGGCTATTATTCCCTTGGAGTTCATGATTCAGTGAATTATACTGTGCAACCGATTATACCGAAGCAACTTGCTCATCTCATTAAAAATCCCTGCCCAGCGAATTATGCCATTGAACTGAATATCAACTCTCCAGCAGATTCCAGCGGTTTGGATTTCGGCTTTGAGGTAAACCTCTGCCATCAGTTGAGGATTGGAATTGGGGAAAGTAGAAAGAGAAGATGCTTCAGAAATACAATGACGGTTGCTTATTGGAATGAAGGCATTGCAGCAACGGATAGTGTCGAACTACATGTGAAATTTTCTAAGTATGATATCCCAGTTACGGCTTCGCTTCCATTCACTTGGGACGTACGTGACAGTTCAATTGTATTTAACCTCGGAACATTAAGTGCTAATCAGTATGGCACTATTACTATCATTGATTCCATTGCCTGCGTCAACGGCATCCTGGGGCTGACGCAATGCACTCGCGCATGGATTCTCCCTTCGAATCAGTGCTACCTTGATTCCACCACTGGCAGCGGATGGGATAGTTCATCTGTGAAAGTGGAAGGGGCTTGCGTGAATGACACCGTACGGTTTGTCATTTACGATTACGGGGGCAACATGACCGCCCCGAGCGAATACCGCATCTATGCGGATAATGTCTTGCATCAAACAGGTTCGTTTCAGGTCGACAGCGGTGACAGCCTGGTGATTGCGGTTGTTTCTGGTGGAGCAACCATCCGCATCGAAGCTAACCAGCTTCCCGGTCATCCAGGAAGAAGCCATCCGCGAGCGACCATTGAAGCCTGCGGAACGGACAGTTTGGGCAACTTCACTACTGGTATAGTTGATCAGGTTCCGCATGATGATGCGGATGTGGACGTGGATATCAATTGCCTGCCCATCCGCGATTCATATGACCCAAATGATAAAGCAAGCTCACCTTCTGGCATCGGTGCATCAAAAATTGTTCTGCCGGAAAAGCCAGTTGACTTTACGCTCCGCTTCCAGAATACGGGAAATGACACTGCATACAAAGTGGTGATTATTGATACGCTTTCGGCAGATTATGATTTGTCAACGCTTGAACTGGGAGCGGCATCTCACACTCATACCGTCACACTCACAGGCGAAGGACAACCGGTGCTGACATTCACGTTCAACAATATCAATCTCGTGGATTCCTTTACGAACGAACCGCTCAGTCATGGCTTTGTGAAATACACCATTACTCCGATGAGCACCGTTCCACTCGGAACGCAGATTGATAACACCGCCAGCATCTACTTTGATTTTAATCCACCCGTTGTTACCAACAACGCATTCATCACGCTGGGAGAATATGAAGCTGCTCCGATTAACACCAACGTTGACATCAATGAAGCGGGAGTAGCCGCGTTATCGCTTTATCCAAACCCATTCAGGGACATTGTTACCGTTGCGCTTAAATTGAATAAAGCCCAGAATATTTCCATTAGCTGGTATAATGCACTGGGTGAACCGATTCTCGAAAGAAAATTCACAACGGTGCCTTCCCTTCA
>CAYOYI010000030.1:0-593 GCA_964408105.1 uncultured Chitinophagaceae bacterium
CAGACTTCTCAATTTAATCACTACTGGGATTTGAAATCACTCAATCTTACTCCCGGAGAAAGTATCATTTACTTTTTTGAAGTGTGGGATAATGACGGCATCCATGGCAGCAAGTCCACCCGCTCAACGATGCTGCAATTCAAAATGCCAACGCTCGAGCAACTTGAAGAAGAGACGGAGCAAGCTAATGAAGAGATAAAGGGCGACCTCGATAAATCAATTTCCAAAGCGGAAGAAATACGAAAAGAAATTCAGCAGACACAGGAAAAACTTTTGCAAAAGAAAGACCTGAATTGGGAGGATAAGAAAACTGTTGAAGAACTGATGCAACAGCAAAAATCCCTGGAGGAAACCATTCAGCAATTACAGGAAAAATTCAGCAATAATATCAGCAAGCAGCAGGAATACAAGAATGTGAATACGGAGATTATGGAGAAGCAACAGAAGTTGCAGGAACTGTTCAACGAGGTACTCTCACCTGAGATGAAAGAGATGTTTGAAAAGCTTCAATCTTTAATGGAGCAAATGGACATGAGCGAAATGATGGAGAACCTCAAGGACTTCGAATTGTCGCAGGAACAACTCAGCCAGGA
>CAYOYI010000030.1:616-17263 GCA_964408105.1 uncultured Chitinophagaceae bacterium
CTGAAACTGTTGACAAGCTTCAGCAGCTTGCACAAAAACAGGAAGAATTAAGCGAGGAAACAAAGAACGAATCAAAGAGCAACGAACAGCTTTCAGAAGAGCAGCAAAAGCTGAATGAAGAGTTTGAAAAGGTTCAGGAATCGCTGAAAGAGATGGAAGGCATAAAGGAAGAGTTGGGAGAAAAAGATGCTTTTAACGACACCAAGCAGGATGCGGAAGAAACGAAGCAGGAGATGAGCAAAGGCTCCGAAAACCTGAAGCAAAACAAAAACAAGAAAGCTTCCGAAAATCAAAAGAATGCCGCTGAGAAAATGCAGCAGATGTCAGAATCGCTTGCGCAGATGATGAGTGACATGGAGATGGAACAGATGGAAATGGATATGCGCGCCATCCGACAGTTGCTTGATAACCTTGTAACACTCTCGCTCGATCAGGAAGCATTGATGGAGGAGATCAACAGAGCAAGCATCAATGATCCGAAATACGTTGACCTTACCAAGCAGCAGCAAAAAATAAAAGACGAAACCGAGTTGGTGAAAGACAGCCTGTTCGCACTCAGCAAAAGAGTCTTCCAACTACAGACATTCATCAATAAAGAGGTAGCAGAAGTTTCTAAAAATATTGAGAAGAGCATCACTGAATTAGCTGACAGGAAGAAAACCGAAGCAACTGTTCATCAGCAATACACCATGACGGGATTTAACAATCTGGCCCTCATGCTTAGTGAAGCAATGCAGCAAATGCAGCAACAGATGTCATCGAAGATGTCGGGGACGCAGATGTGCCAGAAAAAAGGACAGGGTATGCCAACGCCCAAGCTTGGGCAGATGCAGCAGCAACTCAACGATCAACTAAGCCAAATGCAGGAGCAGTTGAAAAAAGGCAAACAACCCGGTGGCAAGGGAGGCATGAGCAAAGAAGCTGCGGAAATGGCCGCGAAGCAGGCCGCGATACGCGAAGCGCTCCAGAAACTTAATAAAGAGGAAAACGGTGATGGGAGCCTCGGCAATCTTGACAAGCTGATGGAGGAAATGGACAAAACCGAAACGGAGCTTTACAACAAACAGCTTTCCGAACAACTGCTCAAACGCCAGCAGGATATCCTAACGCGCCTGCTCGATGTTGAGGAATCTATGCGCGAACGTGAGCAGGATAACAAGCGCCAGTCGGAATCCGCTGGCGAGATAGCCCGGAAGATGCCGCCTTCATTAGAAGAGTATTTGAAGCAGCGCGAGGCTGAGATCCAGCTTTACAAAACGGTGCCTCCCGCATTGAAGCCTTATTACAGGCAACTAATAGAATCCTATTTCAAGAACATTAGTTTTTGAGGTGTGGGAAATTTCCCGATAGTTCGCCCGCAGCTCCCGTCAAATCACAAAATTCATAGCTATCTTTGGTTTTATGAGCCTTGTGGGTAAAGAGTTTCAGATCACCATTCCTTCCAGCGCCAACAGCATTGCTGAGGTTGAAGGTTTTGTTGAGCAGGTTCGTGATGAATATGAAATACCCGATGAGTTATTTGGCAATATCCTGATCTGTGTGACGGAAGCCGTGAACAACTGCATCATGCACGGCAACAAATTTGATCCGGCCAAAACCGTGAATATTACCTGTAACAAGGATGGCGCTGTTATAATCATTGCCGCTTCAGACGAAGGCAAGGGGTTTGATTTTGAACATCTTCCCGACCCCACAGCCCCGGAAAATCTGCAGAAAGCAACCGGCAGGGGCGTTTTCCTGATGCGGCAGCTTTCGGATTTTCTTCAATATACCAACGGAGGCTCCACCGTTGAAATGCGCTTTAAAATCTTATCCTGATTCCTTGCCAGTTTACTTCCACACGGAAGACATCCGGTTCCAATTGAAAAGCAAAAGAAAAATCGAATCCTGGATTAAACGCGTGATTCAATCCCGGAAAAAGAAAGTGGGTACCATCAATTACATCTTTTGCTCTGATGAATATTTGCTTGGGATCAACAGGCAGTATTTGAAGCATAGCACTTATACCGACATTATCACCTTTGACAATTCGGATTTAAAAGAGAAAATAGAAGGGGATATTTTTATCAGCGTTGAGCGGGCGAAGGATAATGCCGAAAAACTTGATGTGCTTTTTGAAAATGAATTGCACCGTGTGATGGTGCATGGCGTATTGCACTTACTTGGCTACAAGGATAAGAAACCAGCAGACCGTAAGTTGATGCGGAAGAAAGAAGAAGAATTTCTGCGAATGCTATGAGTAAGATTGGCAAAGACGTTGAACAAGCCCGCAAGCTGTTGATGCAAAATGAGCTTGTAGGAATTCCCACGGAAACAGTTTATGGTTTAGCGGCAAACGGGTTAAGTGCAGATGCAGTTTTAAAAATTTATGAAGCAAAGAACCGGCCTTCTTTTAATCCACTGATTCTTCATGTGGGCAATATTGCAAATGCTAAAAAGCTGGTTTTGGATTTTCCTGAGAAAGCAAAAGCGCTTGCTGAAGCTTTCTGGCCGGGACCGCTCACCCTGGTGCTAAAAAAAGCTTCAATCGTGCCTGATATTGTTTCGGCAGGATTAGACTCAATCGGCATCAGGATTCCAAATCATCCGCTTTCAATTGAACTGCTCGGTTTATTAGATTTTCCACTTGCTGCACCGAGCGCCAATCCTTCGGGATATGTAAGCCCTACAACGGCAGAGCACGTATTACAACAGCTTGGCGATAAAGTCGCTTATATTCTTGATGGAGGAAAATGCGAGGTTGGAATAGAATCAACGATCATTAAAATTGAGCAGGACGAAGCGACTGTTTTGAGGCTCGGAGGAATTGAACTGGAAAAAATAAGAGAAGTGATCGGTGAAGTGAAACTGGCGGGAAAATCTTCAGCGATACAAGCTCCCGGGATGATGTCTTCACACTACGCGCCTGAAAAAAAAATTATTCTCGGCAACATTTCAGAAAACCTGAAAAAATATCCGTTGGATAAAATCGGGATTTTGTCTTTTAAAACCTCGTTTGAGAATATTCCTTCGGAAAGACAATTCATCCTTTCTCCATCAGAGGATTTAAAAGAAGCTGCGAGAAATCTTTTCAGCTATCTGAGAAAATTAGATGAATCGGACGTTGAAATTATTCTCACCGAGCAGGTACCTGAGGAGGGGTTGGGGAAGGCGATTAATGATAGATTGAGGAGGGCAGCGCTTGGATAAGTTTACTTGAGCTTTTTATTTTCCTGGTGCCTTTGTGAATCTCTACTGGTTTTCTTCTCCATATTCTTTTTCAGCGCATCCGTTAAATTGACTCCGGTCTGATTGGCAAGACAAATCAAAACCCATAGCACATCCGCCATTTCATCTGCAAGATCAACTTTCTTGTCACTCTCTTTAAATGACTGCTCGCCATACTTGCGGCTGATGATGCGTGCTACTTCACCAACTTCCTCGGTGAGAATTGCCATATTAGTTAATTCGCTGAAATACCTCACACCTTTGGTTTTTATCCATTGATCAACCGCATCCTGTGCTTCTTGTATGGTCATAGTTTTCAGGTTTTCAGGTAAAGAGCAATGAGAATACCGACAGCAACCAGGGTTGGCAGCATCCTCACCACCAGGTTATTGATGATGGTCTTTTTACTTTCCTCCGTATCTCCAAAATACAGGTGGTAGAGGAAAAAAATAAAAAACACTCCGGTTGCCACACAACCCGTTTCCAGCATTACCTGCGCTCCCGGCCATCGCATCACCATAAAAAGAATCCCCATCGTGGTAACGGATAAAGACAAATAGCTTGCAAAAAGAGCCTTGGAGAAAAGATCATTTTCCTTGAGTGAAAATATCTCCTTGCAGAAAGCTCCCAAAAATGCATAGACAAATGCCAGTGCAGAAAGCCCCATGATGAAGAACTGGCTGCTAAATGCCATCTTTTTTATCATCAAAACCACTGCAATCATAGTGAGTGCAAGCCCGAATATCTCCGCACGCGAGATTAGCGTTTCGCTCTTTTCCTTATTGGCAATAATGTACTGGCGAATGGAATTCATTCTTTGAGTTTGCTGTCAATAATAATGGTTACCGGACCGTCATTCACCAACGAAATTTTCATATCTGCTCCAAACTCACCGGTAGAAATTTTTTTGCCCAGTTCAGTTTCCGTTAATTGGATAAATGAGCTGTACAAAGGTATTGCAACGTCCGGCTTCGCTGCTTTAATGTATGAAGGCCTGTTCCCCTTTTTTGTGCTGGCCTGAAGTGTGAATTGGCTCACTAACAGAATATCTCCGCTCACATCTTTTACACTCAGATTCATCACACCCTGCTCGTCATCAAAAATCCTAAGCTGAACGACCTTTTTTGTCATCCACTCCAGATCCTCTTTTGTATCCGCTTCCTCAAAGCCTGCTAATACAAGCAGTCCTTTTCCGATGGAAGATTTAACGTTTCCGTCAATTTCCACCGAAGCGCTTTTTACACGTTGAATAACAGCTCTCATTTTGAAGGAGCATCCGGCCTCACCCTGAATCGCTTCGCTTTCTTTCCCTCTCCCACGGGAGAGGGAAATTCTGAAAACCTAATCATACTTTTCCTCTTTAGCCATTTTGCAATCCTCTAAAATATTCAAATAGTTCTTGTAGCGCTCCGCATGGATGCGGCCTTCTTCGAGCGCTTGCTTTACCGCACATTTTGGTTCATTCACATGCAGGCAATTATTGAATTTGCAATTGTTCACTAACTCCCGCATCTCCCGGAAATAGTGGCTCACCTCGTAGGGTTCGATATCAAGCAGGCCGAACTCTTTCATTCCGGGCGTGTCAATCACAAAGCCCCCGTTGGGCAGTTCAAACATTTCCGCGAATGTGGTGACGTGTGTTCCTTTCTGGTGGTATGCTGAAATTTCTCCGGTCTTCAATTCCGCATCAGGGTAAATTGAATTGATCAGTGTTGATTTTCCAACTCCCGAATGCCCGGCCAACAAAGTGGTTTTACCTTTCATCAATTCTCCGATCGGTTCGATATCTTCATTTGATGTTGCACAAATAAGATGGACGGGATAGTTTATCCTTTTATAAATCTCAACCACTTCATTCTGCTTTTTTAAATCCTTCCCTTTCAGGATATCCTGTTTATTAAAAATAATGTGAGCAGAAATATCGTAAGCTTCAGCGGTCAGGAGAAAACGGTCAATAAATCCGGTGGATGTTCTGGGAGATGCGATGGTAGCGATAAGGAACGCCTGGTCAAGGTTGGCAGCTATAATATGCCTCGCCTGCTTGATGCGCGGAGACTGGCGTGAGATGTAGTTTTTTCTCTGTGAGATTTCAGAGATAACGGCTGTGCCGTCCGTTTCCTCAAATTCCACCATGACATTGTCACCTACCGCAACCGGATTTGTCAGTTTCTCCTCATCAAGCCGGAACTTGCCCTTCACCCGGCAATCAAATTTTCTTCCATCGTCAAGCAGCACACTATACCAGCTGCCTGTGGACCGGAGCACTCTTCCTTTCAAGCTGAATGAATTTCGGTTGCGGAAGATTTTCCCGCTTCGTGAACAGCACAGGCTATCTCAAAAATCAGCGATGGGTCTTTTTCAAATCCATTTCCAACGACAACGATATCTGCCCCTGCATTGGAAATGTCAGAGGCTTTTTCCGCATCGCGTATTCCACCACCAACTATCAACGGGATTTCAACCCTTTCACGCACAGCAGTAACCATTGATGGGCTGACAGTTTTTTTCGCTCCGCTGCCTGCCTCAAGGTAAATCAATTTCATCCCCAGCATTTCACCTGCCATAGCTGTGGCAACTGCAATGTCAGGCTTGTCATTGGGAATAGGTAGTGACTGGCTGATGTAATTCACCGAGGTAAGTGTTCCGCCATCAATCAGCATGTAGCCTGTCGGAATAATTTCGAGTTTACTTTTTCTAAGCTCTGGTGCCGCAGACACGTGCTGCCCGATAAGCAGTTCCGGATTTCTGCCGGAGATCAATGAAAGCAACAATAAAGCATCCGCATCTGCGCTGATCTGAAAGCGGTTGCCGGGAAAGATAACGACCGGAGCAGTTGAGTTCTTTTTGATGATCTCAACGGTTTTTGAAAAGTTTCCCTGCAGCATCATGCTGCTCCCGACAAAAAAGTAATCTGCTCCGGCTTTCTGAGCATGAGAAATTTTCTCCGGCAACTCATTACCCGTTTTATCGGGATCAATAAGTACAGCTAGTGATTTCAATCCTGACTTTTTCTTTTGAAGAAAGCTTGCGTAAATTCCCTTGTCAATCATTGATACTAAAATACGAATTTAGGTAGTGTCTTAGTTCCGTCATTTGCGAATCTGACGGCTTGGTTTGCGCGTGGGGTCAGATAAAGCAATCCCCACTGGACGAGGAGATTGCTTCGGTCGCAAAGCCTCCCTCGCAAAGACGATTTTTTTAAACTGAATTTACGTTCGCTCAAATTTTTCTAACGAATGGACAAGCCCCTGAAATTCTTTCTCTTTATCACCGCCATTTTTGTGACGCTGATCGGAGTATTTGTTGTAGCAACAATTATGAAATCACCGCCAAAGCAAAACCTCATCCCGGTTGATGAACCAGAAGCTTTAATAAAGAAGGCTAAGCAACAAGCTTCGGTGACTCTTGATTCGATGCAACACCTGTTCAAAATTTATCCGGACCAAACATTTGTTCGATTTTCTTTTGAGCCTGTTCGCGATCACGTGGAGCATCTTTGGGGAAAAGTCACAAAGCTTGATTCTGCTTATGTCAGCGTGGAAGTGATCCGAAAGGGCGATCTTGAAGACGTTTATTATCCCGGTGAGCTTGAATTGAATGTGAATCGCATTGAAGACTGGCTTGTAGAATTGCCTGATGGAAATATAAGAGGCGGCTTCACTTCGCAAGCAATACTGATGCTGGACAAGAATAAATCAGATGCAGACCATGGCGCGATTGAAAAAGAGCTGGATAAGTTCCTCGATAAGCTCCCTGTTGATTAGAGAGCCAAAAGACTTATCGCACTTGGTTCTTCCTATTTTTCTTAACTTCAAGTTCCCAAAAAATTTTAATCCGTGGAAACTACAATACAATCCAAACCCGCAAGCAGAATGCAATTGAGCTCGAACACTCCGGTGAGTGAAATTCTCCGGTTATATGAATTGCAGCAAAAGAATAAGCAGAATGTAAAAAACACTACTGCAAAGGAGCGCAGGAAGAAACTAAAAGAGCTTAAGAAAGTGATTTTTGCTAAGCGCGAGGCCATCAAGCAGGCTCTGTATAATGATTTCCGCAAAGCTCCGGCAGAAACAGACCTTACAGAAATTTATCCTACAATATCTGAAATACACCATGCTATAGATCGCGTTGACGAATGGATGCTGCCACAGGAAGTGGAAACACCGCTTTCATTTTTCGGAACGAGCGCCAAGGTGATTTACGAACCGAAAGGCTGTTCACTGATTATCTCTCCCTGGAATTATCCGTTCCAGCTTTGTCTTATTCCTTTAGTTTCTGCGGTTGCCGCTGGGTGCACCGCTATCATCAAACCATCCGAATACACTCCTAATACAAGTAAGATCATTAAAGAAGTTTTAGGACAGGTCTTTGGAGAAAATGAGGTTGCCGTTGTAGATGGTGATTACACGGTTTCACAGGAATTGCTGAAGCTGAAATTCGACCACATTTTCTTTACGGGCAGTCCCGCTGTTGGAAAGATTGTGATGAAAGCTGCGTCAGAACATCTCACTTCAGTGACATTGGAACTGGGTGGCAAATCACCCGTAATCGTTGATGAAACCGCTAATGTGAAGGCGAGTGCGAAGCGCATCACCTGGGGCAAGTTGGTGAACAACGGACAAACCTGTATCGCGCCTGATTATCTTTTCGTGCATGAAAGCAAATACAATGAATTGATAGATGAGTTGAAAAAAAGCGTTTCAGCTGAATATGGCGGAACGGGAGAAGAAGTGAAGCAAAGCCCTGACTATTGCAGGATCATCAACAGCCGCCATCACGCACGCGTTAAAAAACTGATAGAGGATGCGGTTGAAAAAGGAGCGAATGTTGCTTTCGGTGGGAAGATTGACGATGCTGAAAATTTCATATCACCGACCGTACTGACCGATGTTCCCGAGAATGCAGAAATTCTTCAGGAAGAGATCTTCGGGCCGGTTCTTCCTATTATGAAGTATTCCGACTTACAGCGACCGATTGATTACATCAACTCGAAAGAAAAGCCTCTGGCCATGTACATTTTCAGCAAGAAGCAAAAGAACATTGACCGCATGCTGCAAAATACTTCAGCCGGTGGCACATGCGTGAATGAAACGCTTCTGCATAACGCGCATCCGAACCTTCCTTTCGGAGGGGTGAACAACAGCGGCATCGGCAACAGTCATGGCCTCTATGGCTTTAAGGCATTCTCACACGAGCGCGCCACACTGAAGCAGCACATGGGTCGCGGCAGCATGGAAAACATGTACCCGCCTTACAAGGGCTTCAAGATGAAGATGATCGAGTTTACGCTGAAGTATTTGTAGGAGAGGGTCAGACTTGCTTATTGCTCTGCTTGCATATTAAGCAAACGTTTTCTCGAATATGCCAAGCATCCAATATAATTTTACTTCTTCTTTTGGCAGTAAGCTCATGCATAATCCTGTTCGAGCGTTGATTTCCAATTTAAATTCTTTCCAACTATTAGGAGTAACTATGATCGGCCTTCTGCCCTCAGAATTTTCGACAATAACTTCTAAGTCGCTTGTCCTCTTAGAGGAGGAAATGCATATTTTGTCTATGAAGAATGGATTGTTTTCAGAGTCAGAAAGCAGATATCCGTAGCCGGGTTCATATAAAATTTTTATCCTTGAATCGTTTCCATAGTTTTT
Organism: uncultured Chitinophagaceae bacterium; assembly: GCA_964408105.1. Classification (GTDB taxonomy): domain Bacteria; phylum Bacteroidota; class Bacteroidia; order Chitinophagales; family CAIOSU01; genus BPHB01. The sequence goes on from CAYOYI010000030.1 coordinate 9,472, forward strand.
CTTTAAATAATTTCTCTGCTTCCAAAATAAATGTGCCTCTGTTTTAGATTCAGCTTCATTCTCTATTTTTATGAGATACTTCTCCTTCATGGCAAGACTTTTTTACCCAAGCTATGAAAGAAACTATTACACCAATATTTTTTACTTATCAACGCTGTTAGTAACTAGCCTCCTCAGATATGCCCTACATCACCACATCCCACGTATCCTCGTGGCCGATCCAGTCTTTGAACTTCTCCTCGCCACCGCGCACTTTCCAGTCGGAGTCAATGGTGAGCTTTGAGCTGATACCCCCGCGCGGGTTGCATATCATCACAATTCGCAGGCGCTCGGGATCATAAACCTCTATCAGGTGATTGTAAATAATATTGATGAGCCTTTCGTAGGAAACTACAATATCGCGGAGCTGATACACATATTGCTTCAGTGATTTCAGCTCGATAACTTTCTTCTTCGGATAAAAAGTAAGGTAGATTGTAGCAAAATCCGGCTGCTCATGAACGCCAAGGAAGGTACATTCCGGCACTTTTACTTTTATTTCATAGGCCTGCGGTGAAGGATTTGGTATCCCTTTGAGAAGAGATTTATCTATCTTGTCGTAAAGCCTTTTATTTTCAGCGCTCATTCCCGAATTAGTTTGATAGTTTAAAAAGAAGGATGCTAAGGTAAGGAAGAATTAAATGCCGAGGTCTTTCATTTTCTCCCAAAGCTCAGGGAGTTTTTTCAGCATGGCCATCTCTTTCCATTTCAGGCGGGCTTCTTCAGCCGGAACGCCAAAGTAAACTTTTCCGCCTTCAAGAGATTTTGAAACACCTGCTTTGGCGGAAATAACCGCTCCCTTGCCAATTCTGAGATCCTTGGAGATGCCGGCTTGTCCCCAAATGATTACCTCATCTTCGATAATTGTCTTACCGGCAATTCCGACTTGTGCCGAGATAAGGCAATTCTTTCCAATCACAACGCCATGCCCCACCATCACCAAATTATCAAGCTTGGTTCCTTTCCCGATAATGGTATCCCCTGAAACTCCCCGATCAATTGTACAACCAGAACCGATTTCAACATCATCTTCGATGATCGCTCTTCCGCAACTCAACAGCTTATCATAATAGTTCTCGGTGCTGTTCCTGAATTTAAAGTAATAAGCATCGCCCCCGATTACCGCATTGGGCTGTATGATCACATTGTCACCAATGATGCTGTGGTCACAAATGCTGACATTGGCATGAATGAGGCAATCCTTTCCAATTTTTACATGATTCCCAATAAAAACATTAGGCTGAACGATTGTTCCTTCGCCAATTTGAGCTGATTTGCTGATGCGGTCGCTGCACGGCTCAAACGGCATATAATGAAGTGTAAGCTGGTTAAAGGCTCTGAATGGATCATTAGAAATTAAAAACGCCTTCCCGTTAGCAGAGGTTATCTCTTTGTTAATGATTACATAAGATGCCCTTGATTTAAGCGCAACATCGTAGTATTTATCTTTATCTACGAATGTAATATCACCGGGCTGCACCTTATGAATCTCATTGATGCCGGTGATTTGCAGGTTCGGATTTCCCACGAGCTTCGCTCCCAAAAACTCAGCAGCCTCGCCCAGGGAAAGTGGTTGTTTTAGTTTCATGAAACTACCACGCTTGGTTTTGGAAGGGCGAACATAACTAAAAATCCAGAAATAGACGCATGTTCAAGTGAAAAGGGTTGCAATACGCTTTGTCGCATTTTTGTAATTTGCCCTTCAAAATTAGTTGAATGAAAGAGACCGCACTGACTCCCGTACACATCAAACTGGGGGCAAAAATGGCTGAATTCGCAGGATGCAATATGCCCATAGTTTATTCCGGCATTAATGAAGAGCATCTGAACGTAAGAAACGCTGTAGGAGTTTTTGACGTATCGCACATGGGAGAATTTTTACTGAAAGGTGACAAAGCGCTTGATCTGATACAGCGGGTTACATCAAATGATGCATCAAAGCTTAGTCCCGGAAAAGCACAATATTCGTGCTTACCTAATCTCGATAGGGGTATCGTTGATGACCTTCTTGTTTACATGCTTGCTGAAAATGAATATCTGCTGGTGGTCAATGCCTCTAACATTCAGAAAGATTGGGACTGGATTTCAAAATTTAATACTCAGGGAGCCGACATGACAGATATTTCGGATTCCATCACATTGCTGGCCGTGCAGGGTCCAAAAGCTGCGGATACCTTGCAAAAACTCACCGATGTTGACTTGAAATCTGTTTCCTATTACAGTTTCGCGAAAGGAAAACTGGCGGGAGTTGATGATGTGATCATATCTGCCACCGGATACACCGGAGCCGGAGGCTTTGAATTGTATTTTGATAAACAGCTTTCTTTGAAGATATGGGATGCGATTTTTGAGGCAGGCAAGGAATTCGATATCAAGCCCATCGGACTTGCTGCGAGAGACACGCTGCGCCTTGAAATGGGGTTCTGCCTTTATGGAAATGATATTGACGATACCACTTCTCCCCTCGAAGCAGGCCTGGGATGGATCACCAAATTCAGCAAGGACTTTAACAACAAAGATTTCCTGCTAAAACAGAAAGAGGAAGGCTTGCAAAGAAAGCTCATCGGTTTCGAGATGATTGACAAAGGCATCCCCCGCCATGACTATCCCATCGTTGATGCATCAGGAAATAAAATCGGCAAAGTCACTTCCGGAACGATGTCGCCATCACTTAAAAAGGCCATCGGGATGGGTTATGTGACAATGCCTTTTTCCAAACCAGGCAGCGAGATTTTCATTGAGATAAGGAACAGTTCTGTGAAAGCACAAGTTGTGAAGATGCCGTTTTTGGTTGCAGAAAAAGCCACCACTTAAACCAAAAGTAGCTGAGGCAGTCTAAACTCGCGCTTGGCTAAAAAAACTCTGCTCGTCCTATGCCTGGCTGCCCTGTTTTCGGGGCTAGCGATTCTATTGCTCTACCGGGGAATCATAAGATTCAACTATCCTTCAAGCAGCGAATTTCCCGTAAAAGGGATTGATATTTCACAACATCAGGGTGAGATTGATTGGCAGAAGTTGAAGGGTGAGGAAATATCATTTGTGTTCATCAAGGCAACCGAAGGAGGCGATTTTAAGGACCCCAGATTCAGAGAAAACTGGGCACATGCCAAGGATGCCGGATTTTTAGTGAGCGGCTATCATTTCTACCGGCTTTGCAGGAATGGTATTGAGCAGGCAGAGAATTTTATAAGCGCTGTACCGCGGCAGATGCGGGCAATTCCACCCGCAGTTGACCTGGAGTTTGGAGGGAATTGTGAAACAGATAGGTCATCAGAGCAAATAATCAGTGAAATCCAGGAATACATTGATAGAATAGAAGAGCATTACGGACAAAAGCCCATCATCTATGCAACGGAAGAATTCTATGACCGTTATTTACAGAACCAGTTAAATGGCTGTTTGATATGGATAAGGGATATTTACGGCAAGCCGAAATTGAAAGACGGAAGGAAGTGGAGTTTCTGGCAATATGCAAATCGGGGGTACATGAAGGGAATTAAGGGTTTTGTTGACCTGAATGTATTCAATGGCAGCGAGCTTGACTTTGAAAAAATAAAAAGAAGTCAGTGAGATGATTAGAGTTCTGATATACACATAGGTTACTAAAGCTGGTCTTCTTTGCTTTGAACCAGGCGGAGAACATCTTTCAAATCCCAAACCCGCATCACCAAAGCCAGCAAGGCTGTTCCTGCCGCCCCGATCAATATCCCCACATGCCATGGAATAGGGAGCTGCCTTGTTCCGGCAAGCACCAGCAGCATGGCAATGATGAATGAGGCGAAAACGGATACCTGTCGCACGCTGAGCTTAAAAGGGATGATCTGCCGGGTGGCATAGAGATGCGCCAGCGCCACGAGGGTTTGGGTTACAAGGGTGGCGATGGTAGCGCCCATGGCTTTATACTGGGGTATGAGCTGGTAATTCAGGACGATATTAAGCACCATCCCGCCTACGGCAATCATGTTCAGGGCTTGCAGGCTGCCGTTGGCGGTGAGCAGCGTGCCGTAGATATACACCGTGCACACCCCGATGAATGAAGGCATCAGCATCCCGAACACATCGGCCCAATAGCTTCCGGGGTGGTGATACAGCGTGCCGATGATCTCACCCCGGTAAAAGAAGCTTGCCGCTGAAATGAACAACGCTGCCACCATGATGAGCCTGAAGCCGGTGCCGGCAAGCTCGTGCACATTCTTCCCCTCGCTGAGCATCCGCGCGAATATCGGCAGCAGCAATGTGGCGAACAGCACTCCCAGCATGTTGTTGGCGGCATCCATCAGCCTGAATGATGCGGCATACACGCCCGCCTCATAGTCCCCGTCAGGCAGCATGCGTTCCAGCATCACGCCATCAATACGGTAATATACCGTCATCAGCAACCCAAGCAGGGCGTAGGGAAAAGCTTTGCCGATGAGCGCCCTCACCCTGCCGAAATCGATGTGCAATGGAGGCAGCCGCGCTTTGATTATCACGACCACCAGCGCAGCGAAGAAAGTGAAGACCAGCGCAGCGATCTGCGCGTAAATGAACCACTCGATGGTGAAATTTTCCCGGTAAGGCCCCCACAGCAGGAAACCGCAGATGATGATCATCAGCAACTTGTCGGTGACGGAGAGCAGGCTGTCAATCCTGAAGAAGTGCATGCCGGAAATATTTGAGCGCGCATAGAGGAGAAATGAAGAGATCACCTGGCTGATCACAAGCAGCGAAAGCAGGAATACCTGGTGTGCATTGTAATGAAGAATAAAAGCGCACCACAAGGTGAAGGCGGCATATACCACCGCGAGCAGCAGCTTCAGGGTGAAGATGTCTGAAAGGTTTGCAGCGATGAAACCCTTGTCGCGCGCCACGGAGCGGTTGTTGAAATTGTTGATGCCGAAGTCAAGCAGGATCTGGAAAAGGATGGAGAAATTGAAAAGCGCGAAGTAAAGACCGTATTCATCAGCCCCTACCCTGTTTTGCACCGTCCGTTCGATGCCGAGTATCCAAAACGGCTTCACCAGCACATTTACAAAAAAGAGAAATGCAAGATTGGAATAGAAGGAGCGGTTCATTCCTGGCAGCTGTGAGACATGTGTTTAGATTACAAAATAAATGTTTACGGTTTACATGTTTACGGTTAAAGGACAACGGGTAAACCGTAAACTGATTTTTTTTCTGATATTGGCACAAAACATTTCCTCATGCACATTTCAACCAAACTGCTTCACCCCGGAATTGAGCACGATCCGTCAACGCAATCCATCAATACGCCTATTTATCAAACTTCTACATTCATCCAGGAAAATATCGGCCTGCATAAAGGATACCACTACAGCCGTATGGAGAATCCAACCCGTACGGCCTTGGAGAAAACGCTTGCAGCAATTGAAGTCGGAAAATACGCTTATGCCTTCGGCAGCGGCATGGCGGCTATTGATTCGGTCATCAGCTTGCTGAGGCCGGGAGAGGAGGTACTGGTGACCGAGCATCTTTACGGGGGAACGTTCCGGCTTTTCAGCGGGGTGTTTCAGCGATACGGGATTAGGTTCCGCTACGCGGATATGCGTGATGCAGGGGAGGCGGAGAAAAACATAGCAAATAATACTAAAATGATTTGGATGGAATCCCCCACGAATCCCACCCTTCAAATAATTGATCTGGCAAGAATAGCGGAGGCAGCGCGGCAGCACAAACTAATTACAGTTGCTGATAATACGTTTGCAACCCCTTATTTACAGCGCCCGCTGGAACTCGGGGTTGATATTGTTGTGCATTCGGCTACGAAGTACCTTGGAGGGCATTCTGATGTCATATTGGGCGCGGTGGTCACATCGGATGAGGCACTCGCAAAACGGATTCAGTTCATTCAAGCCTCCCGCGGTGCGGTACCCGGTCCGCAGGATTGTTTTTTGGTTTTAAGAGGAATAAAAACGCTGTACGTAAGGATGAAAGCTCATTGTGAGAATGCAGCAAGGGTTGCGGAATTTCTAAAGGGGCATGGAAAGGTCAGAAACCTGTACTGGCCTGGATTTACAGAACATCAGGGACATGATATAGCGAAGAAGCAGATGGCGGATTTTGGAGGAATGGTGGCTTTTGATTTAAAAGAAGACACGAAAGAAGCGGTACAGAATTTTTTTGCAAACACAAGAATTTTCGTACTGGCGGAATCACTTGGTGGGGTGGAATCAACAATGACTCATCCGGCCTCTATGTCGCATCCAATGCTAAGCGATGAAGAGCGGGAGCGCCTGGGAGTCTCAAAGTCATTGGTGCGATTAAGTGTCGGCATCGAGGATGCAGAAGATCTGGTGGACGACTTACGCCAGGCACTAGCTACTTAATAGGTAATTTTATGAGTGATCATATGTTCCGTCTCTTTCTGATCATGCCCCACCCTACTATAACAATTGCAAGAGCAGTGGCAATGATGCTACCCTTGATAAGCAGCTGCCTTTTTTCCCGATGCTCCCGGATGCGCTCCTGCCGTATTATTTCTTCAAGCTGTTTGATTTGTTTGTCCTGTGTCCGTCCCGAAACTGAGTCAAAAAAGTGATCAATGTATTTAAGGTTTGAGTCAAGCTCGCTGCGTGAGGCTTCCAGCCTGAGGTACATCGAATCCAGCTTTGCCTCCAGATCAACACCATCATTCTGGCAAAAAGCTGCTTGTTCAATTGTGAGCAGAAGGAGAATACAAAGACAACCCTGTCGCATCACCGTTGTTTAGAGCAAAAATAATACAACACTGACGCGCACCTTCTTATTGAATGTTCATTTCTGTTCCACGTGAAACGGTTACGAGCATTGTAATTTGATCGTTTTGCGAAGGAGGCTGGTTTCACGTGAAACAAGTTATAAAGAAGAATGCTAAAGTTTAACTTTGCGTCCAATGTTCAGAGAGTATGACATCATTGTTGTGGGTGGAGGCCATGCCGGCTGTGAAGCTGCAACTGCAGCGGCAAAACTTGGTTCGTCAGTACTGCTTATCACCATGAATATGCAGACCATTGCACAGATGTCGTGCAACCCTGCAATGGGTGGAATCGCCAAGGGGCAGATCGTTCGGGAAATTGATGCGCTGGGCGGTGGTTCAGGAATTATCACGGACAAGACCATGATCCAGTTCCGGATGCTGAACCGATCAAAAGGTCCTGCCATGTGGAGCCCGCGCGCGCAGAGTGACAGAATGCTTTTTGCCCAAGAGTGGCGGCTTTATCTCGAGTCTGTACCCAACCTTGATTTCTGGCAGGATACCGGTAAGGAAATCATTGTGGAGCAAGGAAGGGTAGCAGGCGTGCGCACGACCATGGGTATGGAGATCAGGGCAAAAGCTGTGGTGCTGACCAATGGCACGTTTTTGAATGGAGTCATTCATATTGGCGAAAAGAAATTCGGAGGGGGCAGAATGGCTGAAAAAGCCGCAACCGGATTAACAGAGCAGCTTATTTCTTTGGGTTTTGAGTCTGGAAGGATGAAAACCGGCACTCCCCCGCGTGTTGACGGCCGTTCGCTTGACTATTCGAGGATGGAAGTTCAGAATGGGGATGAAAACCCAGGAAAATTTTCATTCATGGACACTCCACCGCTCACTAAGCAGATCCCCTGCCACGTCACTTACACTAATCCGGAGGTTCATGCGATCCTGAAAACCGGTTTTGAAAAGTCACCTATGTTTTCGGGCAGGATTCAGGGCGTTGGGCCGCGGTACTGCCCTTCCATTGAAGATAAGATCGAGCGTTTTTCAGAAAGGGAACGGCATCAGCTCTTTGTA
>CAYOYI010000031.1:0-17014 GCA_964408105.1 uncultured Chitinophagaceae bacterium
AACACTTTTAGTAACTACCTCAAAAAGTGTCAAGTTTTTTTAGGAAGGTTCAATCTGAGATCTAAAATCTAAAATTCACTTCACCCGCTCCACGATCCACCCCGTCCCGTCCGCCAATTTCCTGCACGTCCATTCCCGCTTGGTCTTCCTCCCCAGCATCAGGCAATACGTTCCGGGCGTCCGCCTCTTCTGGTTCCAGTCCTTCTTCTCCAATAAAATGATCTCCCCCTTATTCATTGCCATTAATATCGTCCTCGCGTAGCTGCTTTTGCCATCCGGCACCCATTTTAGCTGATTTGCCTCCTCTCTTGTAAGCTTTTTCATAAAAAAAGTGGTTTTTTGCTCAAAAATTCCCGTTTTGCTGTAAAATTTACCGTTTAAAATCCCAATACATCCATTATTCATCCATATAAATACATTGAAAATCTCGGAAAATTCCTTGAAGATACAGGAAAATACATTGAAAAACTCGGAACTCACCTTGAAAATCTGGGAAAGTACATTGAAAATCCCGGAACTTGCCTTGAAAGACCAGATACCTCCATTGATTAAGCAGTCAAAAGAACCTTTATTGTGGTTAGCAGTTTCCTTTATTTTAAAGCATCCCATGCAACTCATTTCCCCCGAATCTGCGTTTAGCAAAATATGCCTCTCCCTGATTACTACGGCATACTGGGCGTAGATGAAAGCGCAACCACCGATGAAATAAAGGCAGCTTTCCGCAAGCTCGCCCTGCAGCATCACCCCGACCGCAATCCCGACCCGGGCACGATGAGCGTATTTGCGGAGATAAGCAAAGCTTACGAAGTGCTGAGTAACCCTGAGCAGCGCAGGGCATACGACCTGTCGCGCGGGGGAAGGCCGAAGGTGGTAACACCCGCAGCGATGCGCGCGGTGGTGAACAGCAGCAAGATCAAAATATCAGTGAGCAAACGGGTGCTGACCTTGGATGAACACTTCGAGGTAGCGATCACCATCTATGAGAACGAAAGCAAGATAGGGGTGGGCGGGCTGAACCGCTTCGAGGTGATAGAAGGCCCGATCATCAACTCATTCCCTCCCGGCCCGAATGCACCGGAAGTGGAGATCACCTACACTTTGAAGCCGAAGGACGCGGGGTATATTGAGATAGGCCCGGCATATTATATCGCGGACAGGACCAAATTCCTCTCCGAGTCGGTGCATATCAAGGTGAACTATCCGCCCGATCTGATAACCTATCGCCCGGCAACATGGTTTGAAAGGTTTCAGTCGGTGGTAGTCGGTTCGACTATCATTTTTTACATCTTCCTTATCGGATATAACATTTACATTTTCGATATCTGGCCATATCTGAGAGATGGCAAGTGGCCCGAGCCGAAATCTCCAACTTCGATTCAGTCAGGGCTGGGGGATATGCATTTGGCCACCGGTGCTGTTCCATACCCTGACCGTTATGGGAAGGGAATGTTTGATAACCTGTCACTGAACCGTATATTATTTCACAACAGCCGCGTGCATGATGCTGTGGTGATGCTCACGGATGCTGAAACGCACAAGACCGTGCGGAACAACTACGTGCAGGCGGGCGATGATTTTGTGATGTCGCAAATTCCTGATGGGTCGTATTACCTGCGGGTGATGTTCGGCAATGACTGGAATGACACGCTCGATTTCGAAAACGCTGAAGTAAGGGGCGGATTTAACAGGAACGTGCGGTATGAGATATTTCACCAGGAGATAAACGTGATCGCGATGAAGCAATCTTCGAGCGGGGATACACTGAATTATAAAATTTATGAGATCACGCTTTTCCCGGTTCATGACGGGAACGCGCAGAGCCTTGCTACCGAGCCGAAGGAGTTTTTCTACTGAACAATTATTCGATAAAATGTATCGGAGACGGTTATCTTTCGTAAAAATTCCGGTAGTACAAGCCAATGATGACTGCTTCGCTTATAAAGTTTGACCGCCAATCCATCTCGGAGAAAACACTTCTTGAATTGTACCGGGCAATTCTTCTTCCCCGAAGGATTGAAGAAAAGATGCTGCTGCTTTTGAGACAGGGAAGGGTGAGCAAATGGTTTTCGGGAATCGGTCAGGAAGCAATTTCGGTGGGCGTTACAAAAGCTTTGCAGGAAGATGAATATGTGCTGCCGCTGCATAGAAATCTCGGAGTTTTCACTTCGCGCGATATGCCGCTTGAAAGGCTTTTCATGCAATGGCAGGGAAAGGAAAAGGGATTTTCCAAAGGGAGGGAGCGCTCGTTTCACTTTGGCACAAAGGAGTATCACATTGTCGGGATGATCTCGCATCTTGGACCGCAATTGAATGTAGCGAACGGCATTGCGTTGTCACATAAATTAAAAGGTGAAAAAAAAATATCTGTTGCTTTCACGGGAGAAGGCGGAACGAGCGAGGGAGATTTTCACGAAGCGCTGAATGTTGCTTCTGTATGGAAGCTTCCGGTGATATTCATAATTGAAAACAACGGCTACGGGCTTTCGACCCCGGTTTCTGAGCAATACAATTGCAAGCAGTTGGTTGACCGTGCAATCGGATACGGAATGAAGGCTGCGAAAATTGACGGTAATAATATTCTGGAAGTCTATAACACCATCAGCAAGATCGCTTCGGAGATCAGGGAAGAGCCCGAACCGTGGCTGATCGAGTGCATGACATTCAGGATGCGTGGCCATGAGGAAGCATCGGGTGTGAAGTATGTGCCGAAAGAATATTTTGAGGAATGGGGAAAGAAAGACCCGGTGAAAAACTATGAGCAGTTTCTGCTGGAGGAGGGAATACTGGACGAGCAATTACAAACAGAAATAAAAGAGTCAATTGATGAAGCGATTGAACGGGGGCTGAAGATCGCGTTTGATGAGCCTGCGGTTACACCGGATACGGAAAAGGAATTAGCGGATGTTTACAAGCCGTTTTATCAAGAGGTTGTCAATCCTGATGATTCTAAAAAAAGTGAAAAGCGATTGGTGGATGCCGTGTCAGATGGTTTAAGACTTGGGATGGAAAAGCATCCGAACCTCATTCTCATGGGGCAGGATATTGCGGAATACGGAGGAGTATTCAAAGTGACGGAGGGTTTTGTTCAACAATTCGGAAGAGAGAGAGTTAGAAATACACCGCTATGTGAGTCAGGGATTCTCGGAGCAGGATTGGGCTTGTCTGTTGGCGGGATGAAATCTGTGATTGAGATGCAGTTCGCAGACTTTGTATCGTCAGGATTCACGCAAGTCGTAAACAACCTGGCGAAATCACATTACCGCTGGGGACAGAATGCGGATGTTGTAGTGAGAATGCCGACAGGTGCCGGGGTGGGAGCGGGGCCGTTCCACTCTCAATCAAACGAGGCGTGGTTTTTTCACACACCGGGATTGAAAGTTGTTTATCCATCATCACCGTATGATGCAAAAGGCCTGATGCTTGCATCCATTGAAGATCCAAATCCCGTGATGTTCTTTGAGCATAAATTTCTCTATCGCAGCGTTGCCGAAGAAATCCCGGATGATTATTACACGATTGAAATCGGGAAAGCGAATCTGATAAATGAAGGTGAAGATGTTTCCATCATTACTTATGGATTAGGAGTTCATTGGGCGAAAGAAACTATCAAAGAGCAAAACATTTCTGCTGATCTGCTGGACTTGAGAAGCTTAATGCCGTTGGATTATAATGCCATCGAAACCACGGTGAAGAAAACCGGACGCGTTATCATCTTACATGAAGACACCTTGACCGGAGGCATCGGTGCAGAAATAGCTGCATGGATCAGCGAGCATTGCTTCGAATATTTAGATGCCCCAGTGATACGTTGTGCAAGCCTTGATACCCCGGTTCCATTCGCTTCATCGCTGGAATGGAATTTCCTTCCGAAGGAGAGGTTTAAAAAGCAATTGAGGGAGTTGATGGAGTTTTAGGAAAGCATCCGTTCCACATTTCTTTTCAGGAGCGGAATATCAGCTATCAAATCAACGGTAAAAAAATCCTGTTCCTTGCTCGCGGGTTCACAGAATTGATAGAAATAATCATGGTTTAACGCATCAGCCAGCTTCCAGTAGATGTCGCTATGCAGTTCCTTACGGGAATATAACTCTCGGTGTAATTCCAACACTTTTCCTCCTGCCGGCATGAATTGCATATTAGTCAACCCCGCTCCGTGCATACCGACAAAATATTTGGCCTTGCTCATTAAAGCTATCTGCTCAAAGAAAATATGATCTTCAGGTGAGAACAGTTTGAATCCATATCCCGTCAGCAGTTGCTCGACTTCATCCTCATTTACAAATTTTCTTCGTTCAGCTTTTTTTCTGCTGATAAAAATTTTATCTCCGAGATTTGGCGCCTGAGGATTATTACGTTTTGCAAAGTCTGAAAAGAACTCTCCGATCTGCTTTGCTATTTCCGGATAATAGTGACCACAGTACGGCTTGTTTTGCACCAGCGTAAGATCCCTGACTTTCACAATTGTCCCCTCAGCTAAATATTGAATATTTTTTACGCCAAGTGCATAGAGGGATTGCTGGACAAACTGAATTCCTTTGAATGATTCAGGAAATAGTAAAGTGTAGTCGTCAATCTTTTCCCGCATCACCCAAATCCTTAAAACCGTTTCCGTCAACCAATGATAGAAGTTGAACCAGTGGTGTGTGAGAAGATACTTTTTATCGCCACTCAACTCGATGATCTTTTTGCTTCCATGTCGCGCATTTAGCCAATTATCAAATGACATCTGATAGTAGTCTTTCAAAAGAATCACATTGCGCTTATCCCACTTGCCGTGAATTGACTCCGGCAGGATTTGGTAGTTATTGAAAACAATTCCGAGGTATGTGGTCATGTAAATATTATGGTCCTTTAGCGGCAGTACTTTAAGCGGTTGCAGCAGGTAGTAGTTGTTGACGAACCGCTTTCCGTGTTTTAGTTGCAGGTTCGCAGGCCGCTGGACTTCGTTCATTTTATTTTTAAAAAGTACCCTGCAAATCTTTCTTCTCAAGGACATCAGGATGGGAATCTCCCTCAGGTAATTCAGAGGTCGGATTATCATAAGAGAAGCAGACCATCTTAGATATCCGAATAAATATCCGATGCTATCAACGATCAATTGGATTTTCGCAGGCGAAGTTTTTGACAAGTGGATCATCATCGAGACAAACCCGATGAAGAAAATGCTCTTCTCTCTTTTCAGAATCCAGGATTTAACCGACATCATCGGAGGATTTGGAAAGGATTTCCTTATCAATCAAATTCAAAATCTCCCCGTCCTGCTGCATATCAAATTTTCTGGCGAAAAGTTTTTGTGAGGCTTTCAAGTCGGGCAGGTCTGCTTTTGTAAGAATTTCGGGATGTGTGCGTGCGCCTTTTCCCGTCCAACGGATATAGCGGTAGTTACTCTGCGCCATTTTTTCTTTATAAGGGGAATGCACAAGAATGGTAGTAAAAAAAGACTCATCGGAAAGCAAGGTGTGTTTGAAATATTTTTTGAGTTCGGGATGTTCACGATGTATTTTAAGGATGTATTCAGCGCAGTCCTTTGTGACTGAAAACCATTGTGAGCCTGCATATGGAGGAAATCCTTCCGGAAATTTTCTTTTTTTCTGATGAGTCAAACTGAGTATCATCAAAAGGAATTCTCGTTTGAGAGCTTTTTTGCGGACATATCCCGGCAAGTTGTAAAGAAAAATTTTAAGAACGCTCCAAAGTGTCTTACTCAGAAACCTTGTCTCAGGAATAATCATGAGACGTTCTCCCCACAAACTGAACCAGTATTTTTCAAATCGTAGAAACCGGTGTGTGGATCCCCATGGGTGAACATATCCTTTCCAGCCTTCACCGTAAACCATGCCCTCCGGTAATGCGGTAGGGGTATAATCATAAATTGGCAGCGACCATTGAAATTGCTTGCCATAATTCTCCTTAAAGAAATCTTTAAGGTACTTGTTTGATTTTATCGGATAATCGTTCCCGCTGATGACGTTTAGGTAATCGAAATCAATCCCTTGCTTTTGCAGTAATTCCATCCCATTGATTACTGCCTGCGTTATACCAAATTCTCCCCATGCCCCGTCCTCTCTCTTGCAGAAGTAAACGTTCTGCTTATGTTGCACGAGCCGAAGAGCTTTTTCAAAATCGGATTTCTTTGTGTTCAGGCAAAAATGCAAAATGAACGTTACCCCTTCGCCATCAAGCCGGGATATAAGCCGAGCCACTTGTTCGGGGAACTTATGAGCAAGAATGATGTAGGCTAATTTCATTAGGTTCAAAAACTACGAATCCGAACCGGAATATCAAACCTGAAAGTTCCACCATGCCGCAGCATTTCTGACTCCTTCTGCAAACGGAATTTTGTAGGTATAGCCCTGATCTCCGCCTACCATTGATGGTGTGAAATGCGCTGTTGATGAGTATAGCTCCAGTTCAAATTCATTGGGGAAGGAACTTTCCTTGGGTGGGGGAAGATAGAGTTGAGCGTAGAATGGCAATCCCCGGTTAATAACCTTCAGTATCTCGATTACTTTTTTCGATAAACCATTTTCTACAAGAGGGCGCGGAAGGTCGCGATAGAGATTTCGCAGGGATTGCAAGGTTCTTTCCTTGAACCCAGGACCCTCAACCAATCGCTTCTGAGAAGCATGATAGGCTTTGATATTAGTTGCAGGTATTTCTGCCACCACATCATCATACCATCCTAATGCGTTAGCATGCATTTCATAATAATTTTTCCAGGTGACCGGCTCAGGATTAATACCGTGCAAGAGTTCCGGAAGCCTTCTTTCTAAACGCAGTAATTGCCGAATCAAACCGACAAGATCATCAATGTGAATCGCATGGCACATTGTGTTTGATACTTGCGGAACAATGACCTTGAAATTTTGGGTTTTATAAAATCCCATTTTAGACCAATGCAGGTGTGGGCCGTAAACAATTCCCGGCCGGATGATACAGAGGTCAATTTTATCTTTATACTCAAGCGCAACTTTTTCTGTGGCAATCTTGACCCGGGTGTACCAATCCTTTTCTTCAGAATATTTGTAGGGATCGGTAAGATCTGTTAACCTGGGTGGCAGTACCGCAATGGTGCTCAGGTGAATGAATTTTTTTACTCCAAGATCGATGGATGCTTCTATCAGGTCTCTTACCCCTTGTTCATTACTTTTAATACTGACTTCCTCTGATTCAAAGGATTTTTTATCTACGACACAGTTTACAACCGCCTGGCATCCTTGTAAAATGCTTTTAAGTTTCCCTTTATCCAATGGAAGCTCGGCTGCTGCAAAATCCAGATCTTTCCATCGCGCCAGTCGCGGACTTTTCTTTCGCGAAACGGCCCTGACCGGAAATTCATCCTTCAAATTTTGAGTGATGCGCGCTCCTATCTCTCCGGCCGCTCCGATAATGGCAACTCTTCCTTCTAAAATCCCCACGTCAGTTCAAGAGTTTTTCTTTTTGAATAACATTCTTCAACGAGCCCGGTAGTCTTCACCGCATCTGCCAGTGAGGAAAATTTTTCCCGGCCTCCGTTTATCCTTGAAGTAAATTCTTCCCATTGAAGAGTTTTGATGTCTATAGCCTTTTCGCTGGTCTTAAAAATTTTGGAGTTTCCAAGTTTCTTCAAAAAAGGAGTGTTGTTGTTCATGGTGGAAACGTATAAGTCGGAAGGGTTGTTGATCGTGCATTTCAGGCTAACATTTTCAAAATTCAAGCAAATGATATCGCCCATATCGTTGGTCCAGCTGATCATTAGCGTGATAGCGATATCGTTCCAGTGTTCCGTTTTGCCGGTAAATTTAATGATGGCATTTGCCTCTGCACCTCCGTGACTGTCATCAAAATAACTTTCTATGGTAAGCGATGGAAACCACGAGCATAGCCGATCAATAAAATGCACTGCATAATCCATCAAAATGCCGCCACCGCTGAATGTCGGGTCAAGGATGCTTGGAGGAAGGTCTTTTGCTATGCTGCCCGCACGAATAGTGACTGAATTCAACTTACCGTACTTGCCTGATCTCAATGCCTCAATGATATACTGAGTAACCGGTTGAAACCTTCTGTTATAGCCAGCCTGCAAAATGAGATTTTTGGTGCGAGCTATATCAACCAATTCCTGTGCCTCTGATTGTGTTTGTGCAAGGGGTTTTTCACAGAAAACATGAATACCCTTGTTCAACAGGAATTTTGTTTGGTTGTAATGAAAAACAGTTGGTGAACTTATTATAGCGCAGTCAATACCTGATAAATCTGTCTTTTCTAAATTTTCATATTCAGAAATTGAAGGAACCGCTTTAGCAACAGTCTTTCTGGCGATCGGAGAAGGATCAATTACCGTTACCAATTCACTGTTTTGGTCAGCCAGCAACACAGGAAGGTGACCATAGATTGCCTGCAACCCAGAGCCAATCAAAGCTACTTTTTTCGGGTTCATTTCGTGGCGGCAAAACTATGAAAACGGACAGAACATTTGTTTGGGAGTACAGAAATCCGCTACTTAGCTATGATTGATTTCAGCAGGAATTTCAAGGATGTAACAATGGAAATTTGTCCTAATCTTGAAAGCTGCGAACTCCGAAATTTTCTGAATACCCAAAGGCCATTTGAGGAAATATTGTAGCACAGGTGGAACCATCGCTCAAAAACAAATTTTTCCAATGCGGGTTGAGGCAGGAATTTCGTTCTGCGATTGCCATCAACGAGCTTTAAAAGGAGTTTTTCTGCATTGTTTATAAAAGTCTGATCTGCGTTAAATACAGAGTATGCAATGTCCCGGTAAAGAAAGATCTCCTCATCGCTTACTTCAACACCGGCCTTTTTGAATGCTTGCCGGATGATTCTAAACGTATTTTTTGTCTGGATGTCCTTAAAGGAATTGGAAACGCTTGCCTCATGTTGTCTGTAGAATAAGAGCACTTCAGGGATATTGGCAAACCGGGTATTTCCTGCCAGCCTTACCCACACGTCATATTCCTCGGCATGAAGGAATTCAGGCAAGAAGCGGATTGAATTTTTTTCAAAAACCTCCTTTCTGAAAATGATTGTCGGGTGGCAGAACGGAGTTTGGTGAAGAAGCATCATCAGGATGTCTTCATCTTTCTCGGGGTATTTCACGGTCTTCTTTTCATTGCCGAAGGTTTCAAACCATGATCCGCAAACACCCACCTCAGGATGAGATTCCATGAATGTCACTTGCTTTTCTAATCGGGTGGGAACGCTGATATCATCCGCATCCATACGGGCAATGTACTTACCACGGGCAAGGTCAATTCCTTTATTCAGGGTGGCTATGAGTTTTATGTTAGTCTCATTATCTACCAGCCGGATTCTATTATCTGAAAATGAATTAATGATCTTTTTGGAATTGTCGGTAGAGCCGTCATTAATGATAAGCAGTTCAAAGTCCGTAAAAGTTTGACTCAAAATACTTTCGATAGCCTCAGCCAGGTAAGTTTCGGCATTGTACACGGGCAGTAATACGGTAACTAAAGGGGGGTCAATATCTGCCAACTTTTAAAATAGCTGAGTTTAATTTGATAAGTGCAAAGGTAATTAATAGGAATCGAGGCGCTCTCTACTTTAAGAAAGGTAAATCAGAACTTCTTTCCCGGTTCAGACCGGAGATAATAAATGTAATTACGGTAGTTGATGATCTTGAAAGGGTTTTTTGCAATCGCCTTCCGCATGAATTTCAATGCCCTTGGTTTATTGCCGCCATAAAAATCTCTTCTTGCAAGTTCTCTATAGAACAAGGAGGAATCGAGCTGATAAGGCTTGTCTAACTGGTCAATAAAGTCTTCAATGGCTTTCATGTTCTTTTGCTCGAGGTCATCGGTTCCTGTTTCGCTTCGCTGTTTGGTGAGATGGTATAGTATTTTATGTGTGTGAAGCTTCTTTCGATTGTCGCTAAAATCGCCAGTAACGCCCCTGGTATTATACCGGTAATAGTATAATGGCAGCTTGATATTAATGAGCTGGTATTTTTCCATGATGAGCCATGCCCAGTAATAATCTTCAGCACCTATGCGGTCCCAGAATTCATCATACTTACCGATCGTATCAATAATTTCTTTTTTAAGTAAAAAAGCATTGGGGATCATGGCAAAATGCTGCTGCCGCATCTGCTCCATGATTGACTCATGGCTGCATGGATAGTTTGTGCAGAACATGATGTTCCCATCCTCATCAACCGCTGTAAAATTTGTGCCGCACACACCGAGGCCAGGATTCTTCTCGAATTCCTTCATTTGTGTCTCAAGCCTGGTTGGATCGGAATAATCGTCAGAATCCTGGAAGGCAATGAACTCACCTGTTGCCAGATCAAAAAGCTTGTTGCAGGTTTTCAGGTAGCCGGTATTCTTTTCATTGTGATAGAGCTTCAGCCTTGGATCGTTGAAAGAATTAATTACCTCTGTAGTTTTATCTTTTGAGCAGTCATTGATCACCAGCAGCTCGATGTTGCGATAGGTTTGATTCAGTACGGATTCAATAGCCTTGTGGATATATCGCTCCACATTGTAGGCGGGCATTAAAACCGATATTTTATATTTCTCAGGCACTGTAGGAATAACGGATAATGGATTTCAGGAGAAATCTTGACTCAGCGCTGGTTGGGAATTTTTTCTCCTTGTAAAAAACTGATTGCCTGAACTTGAGGTAAATCCACATTCCTAAATGCGTTGAGCGGGTGCAAAGCTGCCAGTGTTTTTCCGCAAAAAAATTTTCAAAAAGATCTTCCCTGTAAACCTTTTTCCTTCTGTTGCCAAGCACCAGGCTCTCTATTAGGTCAAGCAGCAGATTGAGCTGTGTTTTTTCATTGGGAAATTTTTTCTTCAACAGATTTTCGTAAACATCCATTTGCTCAGCGGTGGGCCGGACATCAAGTTTATGCATCAGCATCTCTCTGATTTGGCGCGAGATTTTATCCTGCGTCTCAATGTACACAGAGGAAATTTGTTCCGGGTGATGACGCTTCAGAACCAAAATTTCCGGAATAATAGCGAGCCTGCATACTTCCGCCATCCTGTTCCATAATTCAAAATCCTCAGTGTGAATAAAGGCCTTTTCAAACCGCAGGTTATGCTCCATCATCACAGACCTGCGCAGCATCGTGGCGGGATGCGGGAAGTGCGTATCGAAAAAGAGCTTGAATTTTATTTCATCATGAGTAGTGGCATATCCGATGTTATAATCCTCTTCCAGGCCGATGGTTCTCATAAAGGTGCCGCATAACCCTACTTCGGGATGGCTTTCCATGAATGCGACCTGTTTCTCAAGGCGCCTGGGCAGGCAAACGTCATCCGCATCCATGCGCGCAATGAGTTCTCCTTTCGACAGTTCGATGCCTTTGTTCAATGTGGCAATCAGCCGGAGATTTGTTTCATTTTCAACCAGCCTGATCCTGTTATCTGTGTAGGTTTCGATGATGTCAGGACTATGGTCAGTAGAGCCGTCATTGATGATCAGGAGCTCGAAATCTGTATAAGTCTGATTTAGCACGCTGTCAATAGCTTCACGCAGATATTTTTCGGCATTGTAAACCGGCATTAAAACGGTGACCTTAGGCTGGGGCATATCTCAGATCAAATACCCGAATGAATACTTCGGAGCAATTAAAATTCGCACTAAAACCGTTTACCTCGCCAAATAACACTTAAGTGACATTTGGCTTTTTGATAAATTTGCCCGGACAATTTTTAAAGGTATTTGATTCAAACGGCATTGTTTTGAAAGGGTAGCATCTTTCGGCAAGATTGTACTTTGCCTTTTCTTAATATCAATTATGCAACAGCAATGGGATTTCAGGATCACTCCCGCTTCCGCCTGGTTTAATTTCAATTGGAAAGAGCTTTACAGGTATAAGGATCTGCTCTGGCTGTTTGTAAGGAGGGATTTCGTGACCGTTTATAAGCAAACCATACTGGGGCCGCTCTGGTTTTTTATTCAGCCGATTCTTACCACGATTATTTTCACCGTGGTATTTGATGGCATTGCAGGCATATCCACTGATGGCGTTCCTCCGGTATTGTTTTATATGTCAGGTGTAATTGCGTGGAATTATTTTGCCGAATGCCTGAATAAAACATCCAATGTGTTCACCGTGAATGCCAGCATTTTCGGAAAAGTGTATTTCCCAAGGTTGATTGTCCCTGTTTCAATAGTGATTTCCGGCTTGCTCAAACTCGCCATACAATTAGTGCTTTTGATGGCAATCTGGCTCTACTTCTATAAGCAGAGTGCTCCAATTGAATTGAATGAATTCATTCTGCTGCTGCCTTTCCTCGTGATTTTAATGGCGGGACTTGGATTAGGAGCAGGAATTATCATTTCCTCCCTTACAACCAAGTACAGGGATATGCAATTTCTCGTTATGTTTTCAGTGCAATTACTGATGTATGCCAGTCCAGTTATTTATCCGCTATCCTCCGTGAGCGGAAAGCTGAAGCTGGTGATCCTTGCCAATCCAATGACTTCGGTGATCGAAACCTTTCGATATATGTTTTTGGGAAAGGGATTATTTGAATGGGTGTATTTAGCGTACACATCCGGATTTGTTTGTGTTCTTCTTATAGCGGGAATAATCGTTTTCACGAGAGTTGAAAAGAATTTTATGGATACCGTATGACCGTAGCGCTAAAAATAGAAAACGTAGGTAAGCTATACCGGCTGGGCACAGTAGGCACCGGCAGCCTTGTGCATGATATGAACCGGTGGTGGCATCGAATAAGGAAAAAAGAAGATCCCTATTTGAAGATCGGGGATGAGAACGACAGAAGTTCAAAGGGAACAAGTGAGTACGTATGGGCGCTGAAACATATCAGCTTCGAAGTGAAGCAGGGCGATGTTCTTGGGATCATTGGTAAAAACGGAGCAGGAAAGAGCACACTATTAAAAATATTAAGCCGGGTAACCGGCCCAACTACCGGGGTCATATCCGGAAAGGGGCGGATCGCGAGTTTGCTGGAAGTAGGCACGGGGTTTCACCCGGAGCTTACAGGCCGTGAAAATATTTACCTTAACGGTGCCATCTTGGGAATGACGAAAGCTGAGGTGACGAGCAAGTTTGACCAGATCGTTGACTTCAGCGGTGTCGAAAGGTATATTGATACTCCCGTCAAACGATATTCTTCGGGCATGTATGTGCGGTTGGCTTTTGCCGTTGCTGCGCATCTGGAGCCTGAAATTCTCATTATTGATGAGGTGCTGGCAGTGGGTGATGCGGAATTTCAAAAGAAATGCCTTGGTAAAATGAAGGATGTCGCAGGGGAGGGAAGAACGGTTCTATTTGTCAGCCACAACATGCAGGCGGTTCGCGGATTGTGTGATAGCTGCATTTTATTGGCTAACGGGATGATGGCAGCTTCCGGCAGAACGGAGGACGTGATTGACAAATACCTGAATCAATTTGTTAAAGCTGAATTCAAATTAGAATGGAAGAGAGATGAACAAAAAGAATATCCTGCAAGCGATCTTATAATAGTGGAAGGTGTGAAGATCAGGGCTGCCTCCGGGAAAGTGATCACAGTAGCGGAGCAGGTACTTGTTGATGTGGAATATTCTATCAATGTGCCGGATTTGAATTTAGATATAGAGATATGGTTTTTTACCTCTAAAGAAGAACCAATTTTTAGCCTGCATCCCGGCAGCACCAAACATGAAAAAGGCGATTACCGGATGACTTTTAAAGTGCCAGCAAACTTCCTGAATGATGGCGTTCACCTGCTTACGCTGCAGGTGATCAAAGAACAGGAATTGCCGCACATTATAATACTGCCGAATATTCTGACTTTTGACGTCAGCGATACGGAAACACGGGATATGAATTATTTTGGCAAGTGGCCCGGCATGATCAGGCCGGATTTTCTGAAGAAGGAAATCACGATAACAAAGATTTAAAGAATGGAACGGCCGGGATTCGATAAAGGACAGCATTTGTCTCCATGATTTCCATCATCATTTGTCATACTAATGAAAAATTCCTGAAAGGCGTTTCTGAGAATATTTCGCACACGATCGGAACTCCCTATGAGATCGTAGTCATTGACAACCAATCAAACCGCTACAGCCTTTGCCAGGCTTATAATGAAGGAGCGAGGAAGAGCAACTATGACATTCTTTGTTTCTCGCATGAGGACATCCTGTTTCACACAAATAACTGGGGCCATTTGGTCAGCGGTTATCTTTCGCAGAAAGACATTGGCATTATAGGTTTATGCGGGGGAAAATATGTTAGCAGCATTCCCGGTGGATGGTGGGCGGTAGAGGCTGATTACAACAGGCAGAATACTATTCAGCACGATGCTGATACCGGTGAGCCGAAACTGGTTTATCAGAATCCCGGCAATGAAGTAATAAGTGATGTAGTTGTGCTGGATGGTTTGTGGATGTGCTGCCGGAAAGAGGTTTGGGAGAAGACCGGTTTTGATGAAAAGGTCTTTCGGGGCTTTCATTTCTATGATATTGACTTTTCCCTGCAAATATTTCTGAAAGGCTACCGGGCTTGCGTGGTTTACGATATTTCGGTAGAGCA
Source organism: uncultured Chitinophagaceae bacterium (assembly GCA_964408105.1). Classification (GTDB taxonomy): domain Bacteria; phylum Bacteroidota; class Bacteroidia; order Chitinophagales; family CAIOSU01; genus BPHB01. The sequence goes on from CAYOYI010000031.1 coordinate 14,516, forward strand.
TCTTTCAAACGGAAGCTATGACAAGGCGTGGCTGGAAAATGCAGTATTGTTCGGTAAAAAATGGAAAGATGCGCTGCCTGCTACTACGCTATCCTTGTCTAAGCAGCAAATCAAAGGTCTTGAATATGCTGAATGCAATCGCTTCTTGCAAACGCTCATTCGGTTCGGGTTCGACAGGAAAACGATCTTAAATTATTTTCTGAAATGCGTTCGCCTTGATTTTTTTAATGTCAAGAACTACTACTTTTTTATTCAGGTACTACAGCTTTATTTCCCCTCGCTCTGGAAGATTTACAGAAAGGCTAAAAGCTAAGGCTGCTCAAACCCTTTGGTTGTTGACCACATACTTCGATTCCTCATCATTGTTGCCTTTGTAAATAAAGATCAGGTTGTGGTAGAAATGCATGGATATGATTTTCTGGTCAAAATATCCCGGCTGATAACCGGGTCTTACAAATTCCTTGTGGTTTAAGCCATCAGTGAGGTTTTTGAAAAATGTCATCAGTGTACTTCCGTTGTTCAGGTCATTGCTGTCTCCTCCAAAGTCCTCCCAGTATGAAGTTTGCGTATCCTCGATCGCGTAAATCCCTCCATCTTTCAGTTTTGGGAACAGGAATTTGAAAGACTCAATGACATGCTCATTGATATGGCTTCCGTCATCAATGATGATGTCAATCTCTCCTATGGTTTTAACAATGTCTTCCAGGAATGTTTTATCTACTTGGCTTCCGCGGAATATCTTTATCCTGTGCTCCTGCAGGAATGACTTGTCATGGATATCGAGAGAATATATCCTTCCGTTCGGGAAAAATCTCTTCCACATCCTCAGTGAGCCTCCCCCGGCTTCCGGATTTTCATAACCTCCCACCCCAATCTCCAGCAGGTTGATCTTTTTGAACCTGAACTTTTCGAAATGAAGCTTATAATGCGGAGTGTAAAAGTGTTCCCCGAATTTGTCTGTGTTGTAAAGCTGAGCCAGTTTGTCCAGGTCACCTCCGGAGCCGATGGTCTTCAGGTCGTCACGCAGGTTCTTTAATCTGCGGATCTGCTTCCGGGTTAATTTGCTTCTTAAAAAATCCTTGATCATTGTGAAGTTTCCGGGCTGTCCGTTAGCGGTCGTATTTTTGAATCAGGCGAAAATAACCTTTTGCGAAAAATTTCGTAATATTTCATAGTCTTTCACTCTTATGGCTGGATTTCAAACAGCGATTTCTCGCTTTTTTGCACTGTGCGGATTCATTCTGCTTACCGGAATTCCCGCACTCGTTCATGCTCAACCCCTTGCGCCAACGCTTGTTTTTCCTCAAAACGGACTCGTTACTTCCACTGTAAATGTTCCTTTTCTATGGGACCCCACACTTGGGGCAACAGGTTATGAGCTTCAGTACGCTGAAAACGTTGGTTTTACCGCCAATTTGCAAAGTCAGAATGTCGGCACCAACACCTATTCGGCAACGCTTGCCAGCGGTAAAAAATATTTTTGGCGTGTTAGAGTGACCACATCCAATGGCACCAGCGGCTGGTCGGTAATCAGGTCTTTCACGGTATTTTCACCTGTAGATGTTAATGTCACAACATGGTATAGGTCAACTTACGGTGTACAAACCGACTTAAGCGGTAATGTACAAGTATGGCAGGATGCCAGCGGAAATAATAACCATGCCACTCAAACTACTGATAGTTACAGACCGCTATTTGTTCAATCCGCTCCTGAACTCAATGGTAAACCGTTACTTCGATTTGATGGTACAAACGATTACGTAAGGTTTACAACCTATCTCGGTGCTGTACAAACCGTTTTTTGGGTGATAAAGGAACGCGCAGGTGCTTCAGCCAGGTATCGTTCTTTGTTAGGAAATTACAATAATGCAACTCCTTTTCACCGGGGTTGTTGCAACAACAATCAGTTTCCGGGAACTGTGAGGTACATATACCATCCAACCTATGCCGATCCCAAAGTGGTAAATGGTGTAACCAAAATTAACGGGGCGGTAATCGATCCTAAACTAATTAACGCACCAACAACCATGTCCATCATCAGCACCCGAACCTCAGGGGGAGGTGTTGGTGTGGATGCGTTTACAATAGACCGTTATCCGCTTGTAAATGAATTTAGGGTTTGGGATGGCGATCTTGCGGAGATAATTATTTTCAACGATGCATTATCTGACTCCATAGTGGGTTTGATGGAAGGCTACCTGCGCAGTTGTTACACTCCTGCTGTGAATCTTGGCGCGAATATTATTAAGCCATACAAGCTATGCGACAGCGTGACACTTTCTTTGAATGCGAATTTCATCAATGGCTGGACTTGGAGTACACCAGGGCAGCAAGGCACTTCGGTAACTGTTACCCAACCCGGGATCTATTGGGCGGAAGGCACCGACCAGTTTGGAAGGACCACGAGGGACACAATATTGGTGCAATTCCCCCGCCCCAATCTTATCCAGTCTGATACTATTTGCTTTGGTGACTCCATAATCTGGAACACCGGAATGA
>CAYOYI010000032.1:0-1430 GCA_964408105.1 uncultured Chitinophagaceae bacterium
ACCTTCTTATAACTCAAATCACTTATTCCCGTGTCCTTTTTAATCTCCGATGTTACTTTGCTACTCAAACTATCAATGCTATTCGATCCTTCATGCTGTAGGTATTCATCAACATTGTACTTTCGATAATCACCAACTTTTAAAGAGAAAAATGGGGTATGTTCAGATCTTGGGATGACGTCCAAGTCTTCTTTCTTCCTACACGAAGTCAAGAGTATAAATGTTAGGATCAATAGAAAAAGCTGTTTCATCATTTTATAGTGCCTAATGGGATTTTCGGCTAACGGCCAATCATCCGCAGCGGATAGACCCTGAGAGGAATGAAGTTATGAAGAAGAAAGTGAATTTAAAAACACTCAGCCTGCCAGCGGATGACTATCGCTGGCTCAGCCCCACAGAAAGCCTGCGAATGATTGGCCGTTAGCCGAAATTGGGAGTTGAACGTGAGCGAACCGATGCGCTCCTGGGGCCGATAGCCGAAAATCCCGTTGGGCGCAAAAACATTTTACAGATTCCGATACCCTCCTGCCGAGCTTTGCTACCAATGCGGGGTAATAAATGAGCGAGATAAGTACGCACCACGTACGAATTGCGAATGATGAATAGTCCGAATAACGAATGACAGCCCGGATTGTATTTTAATTCGTCATTCGTAACTCGTTATTCTTAATTCAATCCGCCTCTTGGAGAAACCAAAAAAAATTACTTATTTGGCGAGATTATTTAAGAATAAACACCATGAAGAAGATCACCTATTCCGTCCTGTTCCTGCTCGGTTTCTCTGTAATCGCCAGCGCAACCATTAATTGCACCTTCAACGGGAGTTACATCCCTAACAACGGCATGTATGCGCTGGATATTAACGGGGATTCCATCGTTGATATTGAGTTTTATGCCAAGACGAATCCTTACGTGAACAATTATGCTATCGGGGTGAACGGCACCATGATAGAAGTGAAGCATTCGGGAAGTATTGAAGCCAAGCGCTACAAGAACGATGAAACGGTAGGTGGTTGGCCGCTGAATGATACCGCTTATATGATCATCAACAGCCTCGGGGATTTTGCCGGTGGCACGGATGATTACGGCTTCATCGGGGTGAGGATCACCAAGGACGGCAAGCAATACCGCGCTTTTGTCGAGCTGCGCGCGCAGTACTGGATTGCCGGGGTCAATATTTACAGGGTGGCGTTCAGCGATGTTGAGGAAACTGTCTTCAGAACAGATGCATGTGATCCGAACACTGTTGAGGGTTTAGATGATTTTAATGGAAATGTGTTTGTTGCCAGCAACATTCTGAGCGTTTCGTTCGGCTCAAATGCATTTTTAAACAGCGATATTCTCGTGATCAATTCCATGGGGCAAATCGTGAAAACCGAAAAGCTCGCTGCCTTTGAAAATAAATTCCCGCTCGATGCGATGGCAAAGGG
>CAYOYI010000032.1:1440-16923 GCA_964408105.1 uncultured Chitinophagaceae bacterium
TATGTTGTAGCAGTATTGAACAATAACAAGCCGGTGTTCAGAAAGCCGGTATTTGTTGATTGAGGAACAAGCAGCGAGGGGCAAGAGGGGATTGCTTCATCTGACTCAGCGCGCAAACATGCTGTCAGATTCGCAATGACGGTGGTTCTTTCTTAATGTGCTCTTGAGATATTGTTAACTTAGCGATTACTTTCCCCCGCTTGTGATAAGACTAAAAAATGCGATTTGCGGTAATCATTTTCTTCCTTGGCATTTTAAGCTTTAAGGCAAAAGCGCAATGCGAGGTTACGGCAACCATTTTGCCCTCGAATGTTGTTTGCGGTGATTGCGCTTTTTTAACGGCATTCGGCCAGGGGCAGGGCAACCAGGTTTTCAGCGACAATTTTAATTCAGGGAATTTCTCCTCAGGCTGGGGCTCAACGGTGCAGGCGATGTTCAACAATCCATGCAGCCCGAATGGTGTGGATGGCACTACGCACGTTTGGATGGGAAACAGCTCCCCTGTGCCTCGTTTCATAAGAACACAGGCTTATAATCTTACACCTGCCACGGCTGGAGTGACCATCTGTTTCGACCTGCTTTTTGCGGAACAAACCGGAGATGCGGCATCGGCTCCGTGCGAAGGCCCTGATGAGCCTGACGAAGGTGTTTACTTGCAGTATTCTACTGACGGGGGCAATACATGGAATACCATCCATTATTTTGATCCGAATGGCGGTCACGACCCAGACCTCATCAATTGGAACAACTGGTGCTTTCAGCTTCCCCCGGGAGCTATCACCACGCAAACACAGATCAGGTTTTTCCAGGATTTCGACTCCGGTGCTGACTATGACCACTGGGGTATTGATAATTTCGTGATCTATTATAACGACCCTACTTATAACATCACATGGCTGCACGATAACTACAGCTATGGCGTGGGCAATAGCGGTGGTCAGAATCCCAATCCCGTTTGCCCTCAATCCGTTACAGATTACTTTGTGGTGATGACCAATGGCATCAACACCTGCCGCGACACGGTAAGGGTAACTGTTTCGCTTCCAACCATAGAAGTGAATGCAGGAAATGACACCACCATCTGCGCGGGAGAATGTGTGACGTTGAATGCAACAGCGAAGGTGATCAAGAGTCCGGCAAAGACACCGACTTATCGGAATGGGGAAGTAACGCCTATTGCCAATATTTTCGGCTCAGTATCATCTATCAACATTAACATTACTGACCTGAATATGACCACAATTTTGCCTAATTCAATAACACGGGTCTGTATTGAATTTCTGACTTTCTTCGGAATCAACATATTCCCGCCAGGTCAGCAAACTATTGGTGACTTGCTTGTTCGATTAGTGTGTCCTGATGGTACAAAAATCACTTTAATTCCAAATGGCATCACAACTTCCACTGATCCTTTCACCGGATATACAAACACTTGTTTTGATTTGAGCTCAACTACGAGTATTAGCTCTGCATCTCTCCCTTACACAGGCACGTTTATGCCAAATCAATCACTCAATGGTCTTGTGGGATGCACAGCCAACGGAGTTTGGTCAATTGAATTATCACCTCAATCAACTCTTGGTTTAGGTGGTGGGGCATTTTACGGCTGGTCAATCACTTTCGATGATCCTGAAATCAGCTACACCGCCAATTTCTCATGGAGCCCCACCACCAACATGACAAATTCGAATACGCTTACGCCAACGGTATGTCCTACCGCAACAACGGCTTACACGCTTACCGCAAGCGATACCGCTGGCTGTATCAGTTCTTCTGATGTGGTGAACGTAACAGTAGACCAGGTTTGTTGCCAATTCAATGTTTCGGCAAACGTAACGCCTCCTTCCTGTTCGGCTTCAGACGGAGCGATAGACATAACATTTGCCAGTACAACTCCAAGTTATACTGTTCTTTGGAGTAATGGAGCATCCACATTAGATATAAGTAACGTGCCTGCCGGAACCTACGCTCTTACAATTTATGTAGCTCCCGGTTGTCAATATGATACCACGATTGTACTAACGAGTCCCAACTCTCCGCAGATCACCAACATTGCCGTTACTGGCGAAACCTGCCTCGGTTACAATGACGGCACAGCAACTGCAACGGCTTCCGGAGGTACAGGCTCTTTGAATTACATCTGGAGCAACGGACAGTCGGGCACGGGATTAACTTCCGTCAGCGGGCTTGCCGGAGGCAGCTACACCGTTACAGTTGAAGATGCGAGTTTCTGCTTTGATGTTGACTCGTTCGCAATCACCCCCGGGATCGCTTGTTGCACATTACAGATTTCGTCCTCCGCCACCCCACCCGCTTGCGGATCAAGTGACGGAAGTATAATGCTCACCGTTACAGGTTCCGGCAACTATTCTTTTAACTGGAGCAACGGAGCTACCACGCAAAACCTCTCCAATGTTCCTGCAGGAAGCTACTCGGTAACAGTGAACGACATTTCACAAAACTGCCAGCGCGATACGGTTATCAATCTTTCAAACCCGAATGCCCCGTTCATCAGCAACATGGGATCCACAGCAGAGAATTGCTCAGGGAATAATGATGGTTTGGCCACAGTGGTTGCCACAGGATCCGGGACACTTACATACTTATGGAGCAACGGAGAAACAACCATTACCATTACCAACCTCGCCCCGGGACTGTACACGGTCACCGTAAGCGATTCGAATAATTGCCAGGCGATTGGATCAATCATCGTAAATGCCGGGCCGGTGTGCTGCGCATTGTCTTCAAGCGTGACGGTTGTAGATGCAAGCTGCAACGGCAATGATGGCACCCTTACGGTTGACGTTACGCCCGGTACGGGAACGATGCCTTTTGAATACAGCATTGACGGGGCAACTTTTGTCACCACCAATGTCTTCTCAAACCTTTCTTCCGGCTCATATAATGTCATTGCTCGCGATGCCAATCAATGTGCCGATACGAATGCGGTAGTCATCAACCAGGTCGGCAATACCATCTCGCTGTCTGTTTCGCCAAATGATATTACCTGCTTTGGCGATGATGATGGTTCCGCTTCGGTGAGCATTTCAGGCGGTAATCCTCCTTTGAGCATGGTATGGTCGAATGGTTTCACTACAGACACGATTTCAAATTTGATTGCAGGCACTTACTACGTCACGGTTACCGATTCCGCAAATTGTACGAGGATTGATTCGGCAGTGATAACCGAGCCGGCTCCGTTCACAATTGATCTGGGGCCCGATGTAAATGTTTGCGTTGATTCGCTAATAACTCTTGGAGCAGGTGTTAATGCAGTAACATTCAACTGGACATCAGGCGAAACATCTAGTACAATATCGCCTTTCCAATCAGGAGTGTATTTCCTTACCGCAACCGATCAGAATAATTGCGTTTCCATTGATTCAATTACCGTCACCATAAATAATTTGCCCACCGTTGATGCAGGCCAGGACACAACTATTCTTGATTATGAAACCGCACAACTGTTTGCAACCGGAAGCGGCACGAACAATCCGACACAATTCTTATGGAAGCCTTCAAATTCTTTGAGTTGTTCCAATTGCCAGTCTCCTATTGCAGACCCGGACTCTACTACAACTTATATTGTCATCTACACTGATGAAAACAATTGCGAAGCTATTGACGAGGTCACCGTCACTATCGAGCCTGCCGAATTTTATGCCATGATACCGAATGCATTCACACCGAATGGAGATGGGGATAATGATGTAGTTGTGATCTTCCACAAAGGAGTGAAGCAGCTCACCTTGAAAATATTCAATCGCTGGGGCGAGAAGGTCTTTCAAACCAGCGATCCTAATATCACATGGAACGGCACGCACAAGGGAAATCTTCTTACTCCTGATGTTTTGGTTTATTATCTCGATGTTGAATTCATGAACGGCTATACCAAAGGAACCAAAGGAAGCCTTACATTGATCAGATAACTCTTGCTCTCAACTTTTTTCCTTTACTTTATTTCGTGAAAATCCTAATCAAGAATATCAGCCAACTGGTGCAGGTTGGCGAGTCCAGGTCACCTGTAAAGGGAGAAGCGATGCAGCATCTTCCCGCTATTGATAATGCGTGGCTGCTGCTGAAAGATGATTTGATTGATGACTTCGGAGAAATGGAAACTTGTCCCGAGAATGCGGACATCATTCTCGGAGCAGACGGCAAAATGGTTTTCCCCTGCTGGTGCGATTCTCACACGCACCTTGTTTATGCCGGAAGCCGCGAGCAGGAATTTGTTGACCGCATTCGCGGGTTGACTTATGAAGAAATAGCCAAACGTGGTGGCGGCATTTTGAATTCTGCCAAAAAGCTTAACGAAACATCCGAGGAAGAACTTATCGAACAATCGCTTCCCCGCCTTAAAGAAATTACCCTTCTCGGCACCGGGGCCGTTGAAATTAAAAGCGGATACGGACTCACCGTAGAAGGTGAACTGAAAATGCTGCGTGTGATAAAAAAATTAAAATCGCTTTCCCCACTCACCATTAAATCAACTTTTCTTGGCGCACACGCCATTCCGGAAAAATTCAAGAATGACAGGAAAAGCTACATCAAGCTTATCGTAAAAGAAATGCTGCCTGCGATACGCGAAGAAAGGCTTGCAGATTTCATTGATGTGTTTTGCGATAAAGGATTTTTTACGCCAGGTGAAACTGAAACCATCCTCGAAGCCGGAGCTAAGTTTAGATTGAAGCCAAAGATTCATGCAAACGAATTAGGACTGACCGGAGGCATTCAAACTGGAGTGAAAAACAAAGCCATTTCAGTGGATCACCTCGAGCACGTTGGTACCGAAGAAATCAAATGCTTGCTGGATTCTGAAACCATGCCCACACTCCTGCCATCTACAGCCTTCTTTCTAAATATAGAATATGCTCCGGCAAGAAAACTTATCAAGGCCGGTTTACCCGTTGCACTCGCCTCTGATTATAATCCCGGATCTTCTCCTTCTGGAAATATGCCGTTCGTGCTTGCACTCGCCTGCATCAATATGAAAATGACCTCGGAGGAAGCAATTAATGCGGCAACTGTAAATGGCGCCTTTGCAATGGAACTGCAAAATGATCTTGGAAGCATTGCAAAAGGGAAAAAGGCAAATGTATTCATTACAAAGAAAATTCCATCACTGGAATTCATACCCTACTCATTTGGCAGTAATTTGATTGATACGGTGATTATTAACGGGAAGGTGCAAACTGCAGACTAACTTAATAGCGGAGGCTAACCTCTTCCGAATTTTTACTTTCCCTTTCCTTTTGATTGATAGCAGTGACATAATAAATGTACACCTTCCCTTTTGTCAATCCCTTGTCAAGGTGTTTCTTTTTGTCAGCAGTTACCGAAGTTAGAAATTTGAAAGTCGCACCATTGTCTGAGCGGTATAGTTTGAATTCTTTCAGATTTTCTTGCAAAGTATTCCATTCAATGCTGATACCATCTGTTGATTTGAATGCAACAACTCCACCTGGTGGAGCCGGCAATATTTCAGGAATGACAATTGACACGGGTAAACTTCTGGCTCCTTCTGCCCCGGTAATGTCAACTACAGCTAATGCATATTCATAAGCAGTGCCTTCTACCACATTTCTGTCTTCATAATAATTGCTACTTATTTCCATTATTGAAGCGAGCAGTTCAAAATCTTTTGCTCCTTTCACACGTCTGAACACTTTGTAGCTCAATACCATCAAATTATTGGCGGTCATGTCCTCCCACATCAGTAAAACTTTTCCTTCAATCAATTTCAACCTGATGTTTTTTGGTGCAGGAAGATTCAACGGGATAACCGTCATTGCTGAAACCCGTTCTGAAAAATCACTAAGCACATCGCCTTGCCCTGCAGTAACGATTGCATAAGAATACACCTGACCTCCTGATAGTGCCGCAGATGTATCCAGGTATACCATGCTGGAATCAACCTGAAGGAGTAGGCTGATTTGCTTCAATTCGCCCTGGTAACCTTCAGCACGGTAAACATAAAATCCATTTACCGCTAAATCCATGACATCCCAGGAAATCAGAATACCTTTTCCAGAGGCTGTGGCATAAACTCGTTGTGGAGGTATTGGCTTTTCCTTCGCTTCAAACATTCCAAAAACTTTAGCGCTGGGGTAGCCTTCACCAAATGGCCCATTAACCGCTATGTAGTAGTAGTAGTTTTCATTACCGCGCATCACCTTATCGGTGTATTGTTTTTTGTCGGGAGGCAGATTTGCAATTTGCATATAAGGACCATCATATTTATCGCTGCGGTAGATTGTAAAATTCCTAAGGTAAGGCGATGGTCTTGTTTCCCATGATATCACAATAGTTTTTTCATCAGAAATGCCGACTGCTTTCAAACGCTTGATGAGCGGAAGGATATTAATATCATAGCTTTTCGCAGTGATAATTTCTGACTTTGGCAGGTCTCTTTCGTTTTCATCAATAGGCACGATGTAGTAATCGTAGGCGAAATTGGGAGTTACCGTTTTATCAAAAACAAGAAAGAGCAGCGTGTCCTTTTTTGCACTGAACCCATGTTCCACATTGATCTGCCTGAAATCATTTTTCAATTGAAGGCTTCGATAGATTTTAAAGTCCTTCATTTTATGTAAGCCCAGTAAATACCACTGCAATTGTATCTGAGAAGTATCTTCCCATACTTCGTATTTCTGAGGAGTGATTTTGTTCTGTTGAGAAAACAACGAATTTGCTATAGAAAGTAAGGCAACAGTTGCAATTACTTTGAGTGAAATTCCTTTTTTCATGATAACCATTTTCGTGTTTTCGTGAATTTGTGGCATTATTTGATGCTTATTAATTTCAATCCGTGCATTTACCATCAGATATTTCAAAGTCAAATCCTTGCTGTGAACTTATGGTAAGCAGAATCGCAAACCCTTTGCTGTAGCCATCGCTCCAGCATCCCTTGCATAATCCAAGATCAGCGCATTGCTCAACTGAACCGTAAACCGAGAACGACTGACAGCCAACCAATTTGATTTCTTTAGTTGTCACATTAATCGTTCCTGCCGGAAAACCTGCCTGCAGGTCAGCACCTACTTCCATTGATGAGCACGTAAGTTTTGATTTGACATACAGTTTCACTTCAGCTAATCCAACGGCTCCGACACCGAGCACCGTAGCACCCTGTGGAGAATCAAAATCCATCCATACACGTGCGGCAATGCCGCCAGTCGCATGAATACCTGCTGTAATGATCCCTGCAACATCAATATCAAGCTCCGGCAAATCAATTGGGGAACTCTTATATCCCGTAAAGAAAAATCCGTTAATGCCGTTTTGCAATTCAGCAGGTAGTGTTTTATACTTCGAAGGTATAAGCACATCCTTGTTAGCAACAGGATAATTACCGAAGAGGATACCACACTTGACAGTCTGGATCACCGGTAATGTCACGTCCGCAATACCAAGAAAATCCCAACCCTTCTGTTCAAAGCGCATATCCATGCCGCCATCAACCATTAATCCGCCAATCTCTACATTGTTAATATCAATATGTCCGTAAAGCGCTTTTGTTTTCAGGTCAAATGTAATTTGCGCCACTCCAAAGGGAGTATTGATGTCGGATACTTTTATCTTCTCCTTGTTAACCTCTGTATTGATAGCACCATAGGCTGTAAAATAGGTGCGCTTGCCCGCTGGTTGTTCAATACCCTTTGTTGCTTCCAACATGCCGTTGAAGCGGAAATTATCCCAGGCGTTGTTTATCACCAACATATCGCCTTCCACAGATGTCATTTTTGTTTTTGCATTGTTATCACCGAAATAAATCGTCTGCCCTTTCGGATCCACGTCCACGCGGATGAATGTGGGTGTGCGTGAAAGTTTTCCTTTCAGTTTCATTGTGGCGCCCTGGTCTTTCACAATGATGTCACCGCTGGTGAAAAATCCTTTCTCATCCAGCGTTTGTGCACCGGGCGTCACATCGGCAGAATAGGAAGCACCACCTTTTGCGTCAAACTCGATTTTCATCGGGATGATTTCGAGCACCGGAGTTCCATTTACCTTCCTGAACCGCAGCGTTACACCTAAATCTGTTGGCATACCGGGAATGCTCAAATCATTTTTCCCGGACATTAAAAAGAAATCAGAATAGGTAGTTAATGAAGTGACCGTCATCTTCATCACATTGTAAAATGTAGGCGTTGCATTGATGCCGCTAAACTGTGATTCCCCGTTGCTGATCACCTGAAATGAACCGAAGTTCAACTTGTCTGGCGTTCCCGGAAGTCCGCTCGCCACTGCTGCAGGATTATCACCATCCGCCAGCACGGTCAGCACCCAATGCCCTTTTTTATCTTCCCCGACAACAGGATCATACCCGAAAAAGCGCTTGGAAGGATCTTGTGATAAAACCTGTACCGGAACAACTCCGGATAACGAAAGCGACTTGATTTCATACGTCATATCAAGCGAAGTCGGTTTGATTTCCAAATAGGATATCGGCACATCTACTAATCCCGTTACAACAAGCCCTTTATAACTCACCAGAGAACCGCTTTCCTTTCTATACTCCCATCCGTCAGCAGTGACGTCCCATTTTTCCAATTTGAATTTCAGTTTATCACCCTTCTGGAACGATGTTATGGAGTTTGGTTTTATAATAATCTTGCCCGCATTGATCTTCAAATCAGAAGGAAACATGTTGGGAATCGCTGTACTAAGTATCGCATAAAGGGCGATATTGTCCTCATAGATATAAGAACTGTCTTTATTCGCTACTGCATTGAAGTTGTGAATCTTCATTTTCATATCATCTCCAGCACTGTTAACAAGACCAAATTTTTGTTTGGCATATACAACTCCCGGAGCACGAAGCGCAATTACTTCAGGTTTTGTTTTGCCCCATTCGCTCAACAGCATTTCCGATCCCTGGTTGAATGTGAGATAGGTTGAAACAAAATCAAACGCTGCCTGATCAACCTGCATTTTCCCGCGCATCATTCCCTTCTTCTGTCCATCGGGAATTACAGACAGCAATACATTATTTGCGTCTGATGATAAAAGCTTACCCCGAAAAGCGTTGAACATCTTCAGCTTCATAAAAAAGCCATCTGTTTGAATGGAAGAAGCAACCGGCTCCATTTTGCCGGAAACAGATTTCACCGTGACCTGTGCAAAACCGAGCCGTGTGTCCTTATTTTCCAATTGGAAATTTGGATTGTCCGCCAATTGGACAAAGGCGCCACTCACTTTCACATCACCGTTTGCAAGCTTTTCAAGGCTTTCAATTTCAACAGGCATGTCCCATATCTTTGAAAGGTTTACATCTGCTATTTTCAAATTAAAATTTACCGGTTGTGCTGTTGGCAAAGTCACTTCCTTTGAATCACCGACATAAGTGGTCGCTTCACTTCCCGCCTTGGTAGCTTTGAAGACCTGCTTGCCACTGCCGATGGGAATTCCATACAAGCTATAGCTGCCATCTGCTTTAGTGAATGTCGTTACATAGTTTGTGGAGCTGCCCTGATCCAGGAAAACCCGCACTCCTTCAACCGGCAAGTTGCTCGTTCCTGCCGTCACCATCCCGCTGATGCTTGCGCCTTTCTGCAAATAGATGAATTTCGAAACAGGATACTTTGATGTCGGATTATGCACCCAAAATGAAGTGGCTACATATTCGCTGCCGGCAGGTGGTATCACTTCCACCAGGAAATAATCTGATGCATTTACAAACTCAAATTGCACGATTCCTAATTGGTCTGCAATTTTCACCATATCTAAAATTTTCACCTTCGCCCCTGGAATAGCGCCATGCATGATTTGCTTTGACTGCGGATGCACGTATTCATAATCAACCGTGAACTTCATTCGATGCAACTTCTGGTAAACTGTAAACTTTCCAAGATCATTCATCACACCATACTGCACGTTCACCTTGAAAGTATCTGGAAAATATTCGTCAGAAGGAATGATGACCAAATCCTGCCCAATGCCAGAGGCAGCCGGAAATAAAAAGACTTCTTTTAAAGAAAATGGATTGATCAGAAATACCGGCTGGGTTTCCTTAAAAGGACTGAAACCCAATTTCACATCAGAATGAACCGCTGCTCCATTTTCATCAATCACCTCACCGCGTACTTGGGCCATGGGCTTTAAAATGATGTTACCCCAATTTTTCTGCTGACCCATTTGCAGCTGCTCTGATGATTTAGTCACAGGTTCATATCCATACTTTGTAGCAATCGTATTCCACGCTTTGTCGGGTGGAAGATTGTTGAATTCGAAGTAACCCGCATTATCGGATGGCCCTTGCAATTTTGTCTGGTTGTTCGTGTCCCAATTGAAAATCGTTGCTCCGCTGATGGGCGAATTTTCATGCATCACCCTTCCAAATACACGCGGATATGCAGGATCCATTTCGAGTGTGTGGATGAATGTTTTTACTTCATAATTGCTGTTGTAAATCACTCTACCTATTTTGCCGGGCTTGGGATAATCCGAAGTGACAGATATACTTGTTACGGCATGATAATTCGGATTGAAATAATATTCATAGGTCAGCTTTGGATAAATTTCCAGCAGCGATTTATAGTTGATTTCGCCTTTGGTGGTAGAGGTTTCTAAAAAAATAAAATACCGATCATCCGTATTTTTCCCATCATGGCGCACAAGATTGTTGAAAATGACCTGCCCGGGATTAAAACCTTCTGAAGTGATTCCTTTTGATATCACTTCCATGTTTGCGATGTTGGCGATTAGTTTTGATTCATAGAGGTTCTGACCTTCATTGCCAGGAACAAGATTGGGGCGCTTACCATTAAGCCTTAACACGTAAGCTTTTACTGCATCCAGCGGGTTTCCCTGGCCGTACTTCTGGTCTTTGATGATTTTGTTGGAGATGACATTCAAATCAAGATTATAGGTTTTTACCACCGCGGGAAGCGCGCCCACATTAGCGCTCTGCCAGGGTTGCACGATAATATCATAATCAGGGCTGCAGAAGTATTCTTCTTCAACAACTAGGCGTAAGACGCGATATAAATCTCCGGTGTAGGTTTTAGTTACCTCAACCGGGTCTTTGAAAAAACCGGCTTTTCCAACCTTACCAACAGGACTTAAAAGATGCGTAGTGAAATTCTTTTTCACCAGCCCGAAACTATCCTGGTTAACGAATGTAAAGTTGAAACTTCCGTCAGTGCCGGTAAGCGTTGTACTCATCACATCATGCAGGTCAGGATATTGGGTCTTAAATAATGAGGCGTTGTCATCCTGCTGAATAACAAGGCTGGAATACGTATTCATATCCCATGATATGCCGCTTTTCACAGCAACCTGCGCATTTTTCAACACATAAGTTACAATAAGGCTCACGTTAGCGCCTGCCACAGGCCTTGAATTAACAGGATCAACCTGCCCAACCATTACTAATTTTCCGGTGCTGACAGTGCTGACATTGGCATCCGTATTGTTCAATACGGCACTACCGGTTCCAGATGATTTCATTGGTAGATTATCGGGCGGAAATATTGAACGCAACTGACCGCTAACAGTTGAGATAGGCGCAAAGAATGGCTTATCGGTCAATTGTGCCGGAAGGTCGTTGATAACATTGTAAGCCGTTGGTGCGAAAAATGGCGGAAAGTCTCCTGATAGTGTTGTCACCGTAGGTTCCTTCTTTCCATATTGGAACCAGCATACCTCACTTCTGCCATTATTGGCAAAACGCGCATTGGTTGCATCATCATGGGCGATGACTTGAAAAGCGTATTTCTTTCCTGGCTCAAGCATAGAAAGCCCAGGGCCATATAAAAATGAAACTCCCGTTACATCTTGTTCGAAAAACGCAGGAGTGGCGGCTGTTTCCATCACTTCAGAAGGATTCATGCCATTGACGGGAAACTCTGCAATCTTTAAAGTATATGCGGTAGAAACAGGCGCACCCGGTGATGGCGTCCAGCCAAACAAAATATTGGGAACATCAACATAGTCAAAAACTTTACCGCACATGGGCCTTATGAGTACAGGTGGTTGTAAATCTCTGATTGCAAACGTGTTGCTGCATCCATACGGTTCATCACCGCTCAACACGTTTCCATCAACATCGTAAGCTCGAAAGCAAATTTTATAATTGCCCTCCGGCAGCCCTTTTTGAATTGCATCTGCCTGTGTGATGCCGGAGAATTGAAGATTGCTAAACTCAAAATATTCTCCAAGATCTGAAGCCGAAGTGTTATAGGGAAGGCCTGCCTGAAGCGATATTAATGATGATGGCACAAAACCGGGCGCAGTTGAAATGGTGACACCGTTATCCCCTTTCATCCCCATGCTGAAATACACATTCTTGTCTGCAGATGAAGTCATCAAAACAAAAGTTTTGTTCGGGTAATCTTCCAGCCTTGAGGTAAACTGCGGGATCACCCTGGTATTGAGTGTGAATGTGATTGTGGAAGGTGCAATGCTGAAATTTGTGCACCCCGTTGGCGGAGCACCTGTGATTGGATCACCAACTCCACGCCATAATCGGAAGCATAGCTGGTATTGCCCCTGAGGCAAGCCCGTTGTAGTAGCCACGGCAGAAGTGATGCCAGTGAAAATAAGGTTTGAAGGATTAAATAATTGATCAAAATCAGCCCCGTTCAATATTAGAGGAATACCAGCATCAATCGGAGGTAAAACCACCTGCAGGTTATTGACATTAGTCTGAATGGTGATGCCATTATTGCCAGTAATGCTGACACTCAAATATGGATCATTAATTATGATATTGGTGCTAATGGTAACAGTAATATTGTCCTGCAAATCATTCAACGGTTCCGTATAAGACGGAACGATTTGTGAAATAATTGTCACCGCGGGTGCAGCGATTGAAAAATTTGCACATCCCGAAGGTGCTGCACCGCTGACAGGATTACCATCCACATCCCAAAGGCGGAAGCAAATCGAATAGTTCCCCGCAGGCAGCCCTGTGTTGTAAATGTCAATTGAACTGACATTTGTAAAATCCAGATTTGCACGCATGAATAAATCGTCAAGGTCGTTACCCGATAGTGTTGCTGGAACGCCCTGGAGGATAACCGTGAAAAAAGTAAAGTTGTTATTGCTTTCGATTAATACGCCATTGTCTCCTGAAATACTCATCTTCAAAATGTAGTCACCATTTAGCGTAGCGGAAAAGATGGTAGTGGATACATTGAGCTTCAAATCGTTCAAAGGAATATTGTATGGAGGTGTCACCAGTGTAGTGATGGTCGTCTGACCATACACACCTCCGCTAACTAATAAAGTAAAAAAGATGCAGAAACTGAAGTTTAGCCTTATTCCCAGAATGAGGCTATTATTTCTTCTTCTTTTTAGCTGCGATGTTGAATGTGTAAGCATAACCCAAATCAGCTTTTGTTTCGGTAAATGATGGAACGCTTGGTGATTCAGCATTTCTCCTTTGAAGGCTGAATGACAATTTAAATCGGTGATATTTTCTCAGCTTGTAAGTAGCATTCAATCTTGCAACATGCACGCTGCTTGTTTTCGCGCCACTATTCAGTGTACTCATGAACGAATAGCTTACACCTGTGCTGAGATGATTTTTCAAAAAGGATTTATTCAATCCTACCGTTGGTCCATAGTATTGTGACTCAAATGAAGGTAACTCCATTCGAGTCCAAGTGAAGCCAACTATAATGCTCAATGAATGTTTCATGAATGAAAGCACATAATTAGCCATCACGCTTTCCATGTTAAATGTGCTGAAAGAGGCGGTGACTGCGTTGCGGTCATTCAGTTCAGAATAAAGACCGGTGAGTGTGATAAGGTGAGACGTTTTTTCATTAAGGAAGCTAAAAGTGGGGGTAAGCTGCACCGTGTGATTAGTCTGCGAAATTTCGGAAAGACTATCCAACGGTGATGTTCCCGCCTTCTGCCTGATATCATAATTGGAATAATTTCCGTCAAGCCCAAACTTGTCGTTTGGTTTCATTGAAAATCCTGCTGAACCGATAATGCGGTGGGTCTTTACCGCTTTGTCATTATCCAAGTCGTCATACTCGAGCCCGATGCTGCCATACAAACGAAGCTTGTTTTTCCAAACCGTCACAGTCGGATCAAGTGTGAAACTCATCACATCGTTTTGGAAATAATACACTCCCATCGAACGGTAACCTGGTTCGATTCGCTTGAAAAGAAATTTAATTGAGAACTTCTGAATGGCATATTCGAATGATGATTTAATCGCCAGGTCTGAATGGGTGCTGGCATTATCTTTGACCATGAATGACAATATCTTCAACCCTTTGTAATCACCGGCACTTTCCGTTACACGCGTATCCTCGGTGTATAGGCTATTCGCAATTTCAAGATCAAAAGTAAAATGCTTTGCAAATTTCTGATGGGTGATAAGTGCGAGCACGGCATTCTCAGCCGGTGTCAATTGATAATTTGCCGGAATCGAATCAAGGGAATTTTCCTTATCCCATCCTTTCATCAGGATAATATCGAAATAATTATTCTCCGTTCCGTAACCTACTTTAAAGCAATAAGCAACCCGATTGAAGGAAGGAGTTGCATAAGTCCCTGGATCATTAGATGGCTCAATGGCTTTTCGCAATCTGCCGTAAAGCGCTGCAATGTGAAAACGCTTTGGATTTAACTCCACTCCCGCTGTCAGAATGTTGTGGCCACCCAAAGAAAACTCCGACCATGCGATATTCTGATACGCAAGATAAAGTTTTGCCCACCTGTAAGAAGGTGTAAGGCCAATTCTGTCAAGTGACTGCCTGAAATCACGTTGTTGCTCGGTGATGAGAAAACTAAACGGAAGCGAAATTCCATAGATAGAGATAGTCGGACTACCCTGGATCATCCATGAAAAAGGTTCTCTGTAATCACTCTTCCCAGATACATGAAAATAAGAAGCGCTGGCACCCACCTGCCCGGTGATCATAAACGGCTGTTCATTCCTTATCTTTTCAAGATTCTGTGCAATAGAATTTGCTATGGGAATCGTTAGCAAAAAAAAAGTCCACCCTAAAAGGGAATCAGCTTTCATACGATATTGCTAAGATGCGGTGGACAACGCAGATAAATATAATTAAATAGTTGATAGAAACAAGTGACGAATGTTATACCCGGAAGCGTAACAAAGAATTACTGTTAAATTGCAGAAAACCAAATTTTGAAAAAACGTATTTTCCTCTTCCTTGCGATGGGTTGCCTTGGAATGACCACCGAAATTTTCTTCACCGCTATTTATGATATTGTAAAAGGAAATACCGAAACACCTTTGTTGCTAAAAGGATATTCCTATATCTGGATGTTCCCGATCTATGGATTGGCCGGAATCCTGTTCCCGCCAATATTGAAGCTCATTGACAACTGGAACGTGCTGTTTCGCATGTGCGTTTATGCAACCGGTATATTAGCTGTTGAATTTGCTACAGGGTGGTTTCTTGATTTCACAACAGGCCAATGCCCCTGGGAGTATAAAGAAGGATGGCACGTGCTGGGTTACATCCGCATTGACTTCTTCCCTTTCTGGGCAATGTT
>CAYOYI010000033.1:0-12531 GCA_964408105.1 uncultured Chitinophagaceae bacterium
TGACGCGAACGGATATCCATACACTACTTTCATCCGCATCATCGTGAACAACGGGCCACCCGCCATTATATTCAACAGCGGTGATGATGAACTATGCCTCGGAGAATTCACCGTGCTTTCCGCCACTTACAATGTTAATTGGACTTACTATTGGATTTCAAATGACGGAATTAATAATGGCAACACCAGTTCAGGTATTTCCGTCTCCCCCGCAGTGCCGGGAGTTTACACTTATCAGGTTGCCATTACGGACACTCCAACCAATTGCAGCGACACTTCGTTGGTTTACACCATTATCGTACATCCAAATCCTGTTCCGCCAACTATCACCGCACTCGGCCCATCAACGATTTGCGAGGGAGATACTGTTGTGCTGGTTGCCACGCATCCCGACACCCTGGTAACTTTCTTATGGACTACAGGAGAAATCAAGGACACGATTGCCGTCACTGAAAATGGCTGTTACAAAGTACAAGTGACAGATACCAACGGCTGCAAAAGCAACGCAACTTATTGCGTCACTGTGAATCCCTTGCCGGAGTTGTGTTCGTTCTATGAAGGATGCGCTGATACCTGCAACCCCTTCACGATTTTTGGACCGGTAGGAGGAATTTCGTATCAATGGCTCTTTAACGGAAATCCTATCAGCGGTGCCACTTCGCAGAATTATACTGCTACCCTTAGTGGCGCTTATGCCGTGATCGTGACCAACACCTTCGGCTGTATTGACACTACGGGCGATTTGAATTTGAATCTTTATGATTGCCCTGACGATAGCTTGTGCGCGGATTTGGTGATTGACTCGGTTTATTGTGATACGGCAGGAAATTACGTGCTGCTTTATTCGGTAACCAATAATTCTTCGGTTACCGTTTCGCAGGTGACGCTTCAAATCCTTCCTCCTCACCCGAACACGCTGTACGCTCCTAATCTTGTTCAAACCACCATCCAAAGTGGTGGAACATCACAGCAGCTTTCTGCCACTATTTACAATGGAAATGAAGGTGACACATTATGCTTCACAACGCATATTTCAGCATTTGACTCGCTGGGGAATGAAGAAATCTGCTGCTACTCTGATACTGTTTGTGTTGAACTCCCGCCTTGTCCTGAAGATTCGCTGTGCTGCTCATTCCATCTTGACAGCGACTCCGTTTGGTGCAGGCAAACGCCATTAGGCACACAATATTTTCTCAACCTGCAAATCAGCGGGTGCGGTGAAATGATAATTCAAGGACCAAATGGCGTCAGCGGATTGAATAACCCATACACGCTCACCCAGGGAGTCAACAACATCAACTTGAGCTATATACCAACTTCACAGGCCGATACCATTTTATGCCTCACCTTCATTGTAGGAAATGGCGTGATTTATTGTGCCGATACTACTATTTGCTTCTCACTGAATTGCGACAACGGAATTCCCGGATGCGATTTGGTTTTCAACGATTCTATTTGCGTGGGACAAAGCAGTACCTTCAGTTATGGCGGGAACCCGACCGGGATTACTTTCACCTGGCAATTTCAAAACGGCTCACCCTCAACGGCAACAGGTCCCGGTCCTCATACTGTAACGTATAACACCCCTGGCTGCCATGACGTGATTTGTATTTTGAATGACAACACACCACAAGTTGTGGATTGCGTGGATTCTATTTGCGTGTTTGCTGCACCAGTAGCGAGCATTTCCCAAAACGGAAATACGCTTTACGCCTATCCCGCAGGCATGACGTACCAATGGTATGGACCGAATTTCACGTTACTCACGGGTGAAACCAATCAATTCTATTCGCCTTCATTTTCCGATTTGTTCTGCGTGGTGGTGAGCAGTGCCCAGGATTGCCAGGATACTGCTTGCATTGATTTCATCGAAACCGGAATCAGCGAACTGAGTAATAACTCGTGGAGTATTTATCCCAACCCTAATGACGGCTCATTTATCCTGACCTTGGAACTGCCGCAAAATGAAACCGTTGAAATGAAAGTACTGAACACACTCGGCAAAGCGGTTGACAGCCGGAAGCTTGAAATGAAATACGGCACGCAGGATTTCTACATCGCGAACAAAAATTTGTCAGCCGGGATTTATTTTGTGCAGGTTAGGACGGAAAAGGGAATTGGATTTAAGAGAGTGCTGGTAAGGTAGCGGAAACCTTCATTAAGGCTGCCGCACCTGCCCTGCTCCTTCAATCACCCACTTGTAGCTCGTTAGCTCATCCAATGCCATTGGCCCGCGGGCATGAAGCTTTTGCGTGCTGATACCGATCTCTGCACCCAAACCAAATTGCGCTCCATCTGTGAATGCGGTGGATGTATTTGCATAAACAGCGGCAGCATCTACACTTTTCAGGAATTTATCAATCACGGACTTATCTTCCGCTATGATTGCTTCACTATGCTTCGAGCCGTATATTGAAATGTGGTCCAGCGCCTCGTTCAAGCCGGCAACCGTTCTGATTGACATTTTCATAGAAAGAAATTCGGTGCCGAAGCTTTTTTGGTCTGCCGGATGCAATAACTTGCCAGGATATGAATCCGCCAATTGCTTGTAGGCTTTTTCATCCGCGAAAATTTCTACTCCTTTATCCGACAATGGCTTTGCAATGGCAGGAAGGTCATTCAATCGTTTCTCATGAACGATGAGGCAGTCGAGTGCATTGCAAACACTTACTCTTCGCGTTTTGGCATTGTCAATAATTGCTATGCCCTTCTTGAGGTCAGCGCTTTCATCGAAGTAGGTGTGAACTATTCCGGCTCCCGTTTCGATCACAGGAACCCTTGCGTGCTCTCTCACATAATTGATGAGATTCTGGCTACCGCGAGGAATTACAATGTCAACATAACCAACAGCATTCAGCAGCACTTCAGTGGCTTCGCGATCAGCGGACATGAGATAAACCGAATTGGTATTTATATTATTTCTCTCAAGCACCCGCCCGATGAGTGAAGCGATAGCCACGTTGGAATATTCAGCATCCCTGCTTCCTTTTAAAACGCAGGCATTTCCCGACTTCAGGCAAAGGGAGAAAACATCAAAGGTGACATTGGGCCGTGATTCGTAAATGATACCGATAATGCCAATCGGCACCGTGATCTTCTTCACTTTTAATCCATTTGGAAGTGTTTTCTCCATCAAGATTTTTCCCACGGGATAATTCAACGCAGCTACGTTTCTGATATCAGCCGCAATCGCTTTGATCCTTTCATCCGTCAGTTTCAGACGGTCATACTTTGGATCTTTAGGATCCATCCTGTCCAGGTCTTTTTTGTTTTCAGCGAGCAGAAAATCCGTTTGCATTTCAGCCTCACTCGCCAGATCAAGAAGCAGCTTGTTTATTATAGCAACATCGAGCAATGAAAGCTCACGCGATGCTTTTTGAACAAGCTTGAATTTTTCGATGATCTCTTTCGGCATGCTCAGTCAGGATTTAAAAACAAGTAATCATAATGAACCAATGCGGGTTGCTTTTTTTGCCCTACCCTGCCAAGCGTTTTTTCCGAACTGTATCTCGCCACGCCCATTCCAATCGTTCTGCCGTTCTCACCAACAATTTTAATTACATCTCCCTTTTCAAACTGCCCTTCCACTTTCATGATACCAATGGGAAGTAAGCTTGTTGCCTTACCTGAACCAATCAAAGCCGTTTTAGCTCCTTCGTTAATATAAACCTTCCCCTTTGTAAATATTTCAGAATGTGCAACCCACCGCTTC
Source organism: uncultured Chitinophagaceae bacterium (assembly GCA_964408105.1). Taxonomy (GTDB): domain Bacteria; phylum Bacteroidota; class Bacteroidia; order Chitinophagales; family CAIOSU01; genus BPHB01. Next base: position 3,713 of record CAYOYI010000033.1, read on the forward strand.
AAGCCGGAAGTGTTTTTATGAGGAGTGAAACGTGTTCCGATCTTCTCGCCTTTCATTATTTCCAGGAGAATATTTTCTTTCCTTCCGTTTGCCACATGAACAGCAACGCCCATCTGCGCAAGCTTCAATGCCATCCGTGATTTCGTGATCATCCCCCCCCTTCCGAAGTTTGTTTTCTCAGTGGTGATGAATGAAAAATCCATTTTAGAGTTATCAATCAACGGTATCAATTCCGAACCAGGATGATCAGGACTTCCATTGAATATTCCATCAACACTTGTTAACAGCACCAATGCCTCCGCACTTATCATAGATGCAATCAATCCGCTTAGTTCATCATTGTCGGTAAACATTAATTCTGTGACCGCAATAACGTCATTCTCATTCACCACCGGGATAACATCATTGCGCAGCAAATTTGTAACGCAACTTTTCATATTCAGGTAGTGTCTTCTGTCGCGGAAGTCACCCTTGGTGACCAATACCTGCGCACAGATAACATCATGCTTACCGAATAATTCAGCATAAGTATTGATAAGCTTGATTTGTCCAACAGCTGCTAGTTGCTGACGTTCAGCCACCGGATCGGATTTCTCTTTAATTTTAATTATACTGCGCCCTGAAGCAACTGCACCGGAGGAAACCAGAACAACTTCAATCCTTTGTTTTTTTAATTCAGCAAGCTGATCGACCAGACTTTTTATCCTATCAATATCGGGAAATCCATCAGGGCGAGTGACAACATTAGATCCAACCTTGACAACAATCCTTTTATATTGATATGGCTTCATGAGATCAGATCCTCTCTGAATTTTTATTCATCACCTTTTGCTGCACAAGAATTGATTCCTGGTGTATCAGCTTCAGCATATTATTGACAAACTCTTCACTTAGGCCCATCGCATTTCCCTGCGCCAAACGTGTTTCAATGATCTCTTCCCATCTTGTTACCTGCAAAATGGTGACCTTATTATCACGCTTGTATTGTCCAATATTCTCGGATATCTTCATTCGTGCTGCAAGGTAGTTCATGATCTCGTCATCAATCTTATCAATTTCTTCGCGCAGCACGGTAAGCTTATCCTTAAACTGCTTATCCTGAGATGAAGCACTTCGTACAATCAGCTCACTCAAAAGCTTGCCAAGTGCAGACGGTGTGAGCTGCTGTTTCGCATCACTCAAAGCGACAGCGGGATTGATGTGACTTTCAATCATCAATCCTGACATATCAAGGTCCAACGCTTTTTGCGCGATGAAGGGAATCAATTCCCGCTGCCCGCAGATATGACTCGGGTCGCAAATGATTTCCAATTCAGGATGGCGCACCTTAAGCTCAATTGGCAAATCCCACATCGGAGCATTACGGAAAGGACCACTCTTATCGAATGAAGAAAAACCTCGGTGAATAGCAGCCATCTTAGTTATCCCCGCCCTGTTCAATCTTTCGAGGGCACCGATCCAAAGCTCAAGATCGGGGTTCACCGGATTCTTCACCATAACAGGAATGTCAACTCCCTTCAAAGCATCTGCAATTTCCTGAACGGAAAACGGATTTACAGTACTACGAGCACCTACCCACAAAATATCTACGCCCGCTTTCAAACAAGCTTCAACATGTGCGGCATTGGCAACTTCCGTACTCACCGGTAACCCGGTTTCTTTTTTCGCAGCCATAAGCCATTCAAGCCCAGGCTCACCGGCTCCTTCAAATTGATCCGGGCGTGTGCGCGGCTTCCAGATACCGGCACGCAGCACGTGAACTTTTTTCAGCGCTGCAAGCTGCTTTGCTGTATTCACCATCTGCGCTTCACTCTCAGCACTGCATGGACCACTAATGATAAGCGGCTTCTCAACATTGAGCCAGGTTTTGATTGGTTGAATTTTAAATTCCATTTTCATCTCTTAACTTTTTTACTTTGACGTTTTGACTTTAACTCGATACCATTGAGTACTCTTCTTATCTCATTGGCTTGTGTCATTACTCTTTGTAATTCATTACCGTCATGCTTCATCAAATGATAGTGAAATCGCTGCAGGTGCATTATATATTCCAGCAGCGCCTGGCCAAGGTATTCATGGTTTTGCTCAAAGATCGGAGCCCACATGTCGGGAGAACTTTTAGCGAGACGGACGGTGGAAGAAAAACCGCTGCCAGCGAGATTGAAAATATTTTTTTCATCCTTTTCAATATCCAAAACGGTTTGTCCCAGCAAAAATGAACTTACGTGTGAGAGGTGTGAAACGTAAGCTATATGCCTGTCATGGTCTTTTGGTTGCATGTAAACTGTTTTCATTCCCAGCGCCTTAAAAACCTTCTTTGCAACTGCCAGTGCTTGTCTGGAGGACTTTTCCTTTTCGCAAATAATATTTGTCTTGCCATTGAACAAACCTTTCAGAGCAGCACCGGGACCCGAATTTTCTGTCCCTGCAATAGGATGAGCCGCAACGAATTGTTCTCTTTTCGGATGATTGGAAACGGCTTTACATATCTGAAACTTGGTTGAGCCCGTATCAATCAGAATAGTTTTGCTATCAATTATATCCAGTACAGCCGGGATAATTGATTGCAAGGCTCTCACGGGAATCGCAAATATGACGACATCACAACCCTTAATGGCAACTTCAAGCGGCAATACTTTATGAACCAGCTTTAACTGTTTGGCCTTTTTGGCGTGAGCAGGATTTTGGTCCACACCTATGACGGTTTTTGCGAGGCCTGATTTAAGCAAATCCAATGCAATCGAACCTCCAATCAACCCAATACCAACAATTGTAACTTTCATATTTTCACGCTTTAAAATTTCTTATCCTTTCTAAAGCTTCTTCCATCTTCTCCACCGGGCTGCAAAGTGAGATCCGGATGTATCTTTTACCAGCGTCTCCAAAAATGAATCCAGGTGTGATGAAAACTTTTGTGCCATACAGGATTTCATCAATCCATTTTTCAACATCTGGAATATTATCAGATACCTTTGCCCAAACGAATAATCCCGATTGTTTGGGTGAATAGGAACAACCTAATTCATCCAAAATCTTGCAGGCCGTATTTTGTCTTTTTCGGTAAATCTCATTTTGCTTCGTAAACCAATCGGCACCATTCTTAAGTGAAGCAATTGCCGCTTGCTGGATTCCAAGAAACATCCCTGAATCCATATTGCTCTTCACGCGCAAAATGGTATCAATGTATTCCCGCTTTCCTGCAACCCATCCTACTCGCCAACCTGCCATGTTGTGTGATTTGCTTAACGAATTCAGTTCGAGCGCAACTTCATCCGCACCATCAACCGATAAAATGCTCAGCGGAGTGTCATTCAAAATGAGACTGTACGGATTGTCATTTACAATGAGGAAATTTTTCTCACATGCAAGTTGAACCAGCTTATTAAGCTCTTCTTTTGATGCTACCCTTCCTGTTGGCATATTCGGAAAATTGACCCACATCAGTTTTACTCCTGAGAGATCTCTTTGACTCAGCGCTTCCACATCCACACCCCAATTCAGCTTCTCACTCAAATCGTAAGTTGTAATCTCAGCACCTGCAAGTTTTGCAACACTCGAATATGTTGGATAACCAGGATTGGGTACCAACACTTTATCCCCCTCGTTCACATACGCCATTGTAATATGCATGATACCTTCTTTGGAGCCCATTAATGGAAGTATCATTGTTTCAGGATCAAGCTCTACCCCATAAACCTTTTTACTGAACCCTGCCATTGCTTTCCGTAATTCCGAAATTCCCTTGTAGCTCTGATATCCATGACTATCCGGCCTTTTTGCACAATTATTCAATGCTTGAATTGCGTTATCCGAAGGTGCCATATCCGGGCTGCCAATGCCGAGATTGATAACTCTTAAATCAGGAGTATCAAGCTTCCTGACCTCGGCCAGTTTTCTTGAGAAGTAATACTCCTCAACATTCATCGCTCTTTTAGCAGGCTGTATCATCAGAACTTGATTGTCGCTTTTTTATACTCACCCAGCACATTCAGATTCCTCACTTTGCGCAGAACCTCATGCAGGGCTTCGTTGTAGTTCTTTCTCTTTTTCCATTCCACGTCTATATGAATTGAATATTCGGTTGGCTTACCGACAATCGGAATAGACTGGATCTTGGTCAGGTTAATACCAAACTCTTTGAAAGCCATCAGCACATCCGCCAGGCTTCCTACTTCGTGTGCAACTTCAAAGCTTAAAGAAGCCTTGTTGCTATCAGGTTGCGATTTCATTTTTCCTGACAGAATAAGAAATCGCGTAAAGTTTTTTTTATGCGTTTCTATTCGTCTTTCCAGAACTTGCAATCCGAATTTTTCTGCGGTCATTTCATTTCCGATTGCAGCAGCGTTTCTAAGTTTTTGTTCCTTTATTTTTTTTGCTGCCAGCGCTGTATCATCACTCTCCTTAAGGTCAACATTCTTTAGTCTGTGGAGATAGTCGCTGCACTGCCTGATGGCCATTGGATGTGATTCGATAGTCTGGATATCCTGCATTTTTACACCCGGCAAAGCAAGCAGGTGCATGTGAATCGGCAAATACAATTCACCAACAATCGAAAAGTGATAATCCTGTAATAAGAAATAATTGGGCAGGATACTTCCGGCTATCGAGTTCTCAATCGCCATCACCGCGTAGTCCGCCTTATCGTGTTTAAGGCTTTCGCAAAGATCATGGAATGTCAAACATTCGATGATTATAATATTCTTGCCAAAGTATGTTCTCGCTGCTACATCGTGAAAACTTGTAGCGATTCCCTGGATCGCAATGCGCGGCTCATTTTTAAAAGTCTTGTTCGCTTTCTTCATAGTCATTAAAAAAAAAGTCCCGGCTTTACCGGGACTTTCCTGAGTTTATTGCTTTTATGTTATTATCAACAAAGCGATACTTCTCCAAGTCCCGAACCGAGTTGGTAGCAGAAACAAGGACTAAAGTAAAATCGCTTGTCGAACATTGTTTTTTTGATATTAGCAAATTAAGGTAAAATATTTCAGATGCGCAATCAATTTTTTAGGCCTCCTCAATCTGCACTCCAAGTTGCCCGAGATGCCCGTAAAACTCCGGATACGACTTTTTAATAGCCTGACTATTATTGATAGTTACAGGCGATGATGCCCTCAATGCAGCCACGGCACATGCCATAGCGATCCGGTGGTCGTTGTGCGAGTCTGTGGTTCCCCCATTACAAGCGGTGCCACCCGAAATGATCATTTTGTTATCCTGCAACTCAATAATTATTCCCAGCTTACCGAGTTCCTGCTGCAGGGCAATTGCCCTGTTGCTTTCTTTATGAACCAAACGCTTGGTTCCCTGGATAACCGACTTTCCATTAGCAAAAGCCGCAAGAACAGCTAATGGCGGGAAAAGGTCGGGACACTCCGTGGCATCGAACTCAAATGGCTGAGCGAGCTTTTTGGTCACAATTATAGAGTCGGCATCTAATTGAATCTCAGCACCAAATTTTTCCAGCGCAGCTAAAATTTTCCGATCAGCCTGAGCGCTGTTTAGATTGAGGTTAAGGAATTGAATCTTTCCACTGATGGCTGCTACCACCATTAATATAGCCGCACCACTCCAGTCACCTTCGATTTTTATTTCACACGGTTTGAAAATCTGATTCGGATTAATTGTGAAAGTGTCAACCTCCACTTGTACCTCTATTCCAAAATGCTTCAGCACATCAACCGTTAGCATCAGATAAGGCCTGCTGGTAAGATCTTTGACCTGAATACTAACTTTTTGCTTTGCTGAAGCGGCAAAGGCATAGAGCAACCCGGTGATGAATTGTGAGCTCACAGAACCGTCAACAGTTATGTTAGTAGGTTTAAGAGGACCCTGCATAATGAATGGAAGCCTGCCTTGATTTGATTTGAATTCAACTCCAAGTTCCTTTAAAACCGAGTCAAAAAAATCCATAGGCCGGTTCAACAAGGAGCCTTTAGCGTTAACCGAAACCTTGTGCTCGCTTAATGCCAGTATTGGCGTGAACATTCGGACTCCAAGTCCCGATTCACCAAGATTTACCGACAAATCTTTTCGAGCAATTCCTTCGCTTGTTATTTTTAATACTTCTCCTTCCTCAATGACCGTTGCTCCTGCATGCTTAATAACTTCCAGCGCAGCCTTTTCATCAGACGAGTTTCCGGAGTTAATCACATGAGTAGTTCCTTTAGCCAGTAAAGCAGCCGCGAACACGCGCTGGGTTACGCTTTTGGAGGGAGGAACTTGGATATTTCCCTCTATCGAACTGACCGGAGTTAAAGTTGTTGAACTCATTTAACACATCAAAACTCGAACTTTTCAAGCTATTAGGTTCTCGTATTTCACAGCTAATCAAGAAATTAATAACTCAACAACTTTACTTCATTCTCACAAGAATTATCCCGGCAGAAAATATTGTAAGTCCTGCTACAACACCAACCGACCAATCCACGGAAAGCACGTCTGCAATAATCCCGGTAAGCAATGCGCCTATGGCATACCCTAAATCCCGCCACAGGCGAAATACACCAATACTTTTGGCACGCTGCTCCGGATGTGTGAAGTCAGCAATCGCGGCAAGAAATGTTGGATAAACAATTGCGGTACCGATACCCAGTGTTGCGGCAAGCGCCCACAAGTGAAAAAACGTGGTTGCCCAAATCATGGCAACTAGTGTGACACCCTGCATGAACATTCCCCAATACAGCATCCGTTTTTTGCTCACGTGATCTGCCATCTTTCCGGTTATCAATTGACCCAGACCCCAAAAGATGGGATATACAGCTACGATTTTTCCGATTTCCTCAAGATTGAAATTTTTAGAAGCCAGGAGGATCGGAAACAGCCCCCACATCATACCGTCATTCAAATTGTTCACCAAGCCGGCTTGTGAAATGGAGCCAAGGTTTTTGTTGAGCCATGTCGTCTCCCAAAAAACATTTTTAAGTTTCACAGCATTGCTACTCTTTGTCTCAGTCGTTACATGGTGCATCGTATCTTTCACTAGCAACCAACTGCTGAACAAACCGGCTAACGCAAAGCCAACTCCGAGGTAAAAAGGATAAGGGCGCAGACCATATTCACCAGCGATCCATCCGGTGAGAAAAGCTACAATTCCAACAGCCAAATATCCGGCAGACTCATTAAGACCCATTGCCAAACCGCGCTGCTTCTCTCCTACCAGATCAATTTTCATCACCACAGTACTTGACCAAGTCAATCCCTGGTTGATACCAAGGAGAATATTTGCAGCCACAATCCAGTCCCACGAAGGGGCATACATAAGTACAAGCGGAACGGGCAAACCAAAAATCCAACCGATCGTCAGCAGATTTTTTCTGCCGACTTTATTAGCAAGCGAACCGGTGTAATAATTTGTAATCGCCTTTACAACTCCGAAAACGACAATGAATGATAGAATGGCTGTTTTAGCAGCAATACCGAAATCTGTTTCAGCAATTTCCGGCAGAATGGTGCGCTCCAAACCCACCATGCCGCCAACAAATGCGTTGATGATAACGAGTAATGAAAACTGTCTCCAGTTTTCTTTGAGTCCCAACCGTGGAAGGGATGATGGCATTTAACTTCAAAATTGCAGAAGGGCCACTATGTCTTCCTGACCCGTACTCGATCCCGAACCTTTTTTGTTAAAAAGGTGATACCAAAGCCTTACTAACATGTTAAAAACAAGCACCTAAATTATTTGACTATCTGTCTTTTAAAGATTGACATAATAGAAGTAATGCTCCACTTAGCAAAACAATATCAATATAAACGTGCAGTCTCAAAGCACCGAACACTCCGTAAAACAATCCTATCAAAGCTAATGTTATCCCCCACTTCTTTGAATTAAAACTTTGAAATAGCAGAGCAAACCCTATAACAACGGATAAAGTTGGGCAGGGGATCAGCCCGGTTGGTGCAGCAATCAAATACATCAATGGTTTGGTATTGAGAAAGTGAGGATAGAAAAACCCAAAGGCTACCATTAGGAATGCGGGAATTAAAATCCATCCTTTGGCAACTGCAATCTTTTCATTGGGGAGTTTTAGTGAGAAAATGAATAAAAGCACAAAGAATAAGGAAAATAGGCCACCGTTGAAGGGATTCCCGTAGATAAATGCAATCACTCCAACCGATAATAAAAATGAGGACAGGAACATTGCTACAATTCTTTTTGAAGGTTTCCATCTTACTGCCAGGGCAACACCAAAGGCAAGAATGATAGCGTGATAGATTATTGCAAGAAAAACCAACTCATTGCTGATCCGTTCAAGTAAGCTAAGAATTTGTTCAGCGGTTGGCATCCTTAAGGGGTTTAAGAAAAAGTACGGAATTATAGTTGATATTTATACAGTTCGGCTATCACTTCATAATACTCACGTTCTGTCTGCAAATAATTGACATAGGCATTGACATAATAATTCGCCTCGATGAAATATTCAATTATTGAAATCTGTCCCAATGATACGGCTTTGTTCAAAAGTGGAATACTGTTGAGAGTTTCAAACGTAGCTTGATATTCCTCCAATATAATTTTCAAATTAGAAAACTTGTCATACAGTCGCTTTACTTCATGGTAATGCTCATTTCGATGGGCTTCCAATTCTAAATCTGCAAAAAGCAGTTTCGACTGGTGCACCTTTACCGTGTTCAAGTTTTCCCACAGCGGAATGGTGATAACCGTATGAACGCCATTAAACTTCTGTCCTAAGATGCCCTGATAATGGTACCCCGCTTCAATTTTTGGCAGCCAAAGCGCCCGGCTAACTTCTATTTGTTTTTTGGAAATAATTTTCTCTTGTTCCAATATCTTGCGCATCGGGTCGGCTAATTCAATTTCT
>CAYOYI010000033.1:12541-16895 GCA_964408105.1 uncultured Chitinophagaceae bacterium
GTTCAGTTCAGTCAGCTTGGTGCTTAGTTGGGATGTAACAGAAATGTTTTCCTGATACTCTTTTTTGATTTCAATGAGTTGGAGCTGCGCTTTGTTTACGTCCAAAATATTCCCCTCTCCTTTGTCCAGCTTTGTTTTGAAATCTGACAGTAATTTTTCGGTGCTTTGCTTTCGCTGTTCAAGCTGCATCTGCAACTTGTTATGAAACACTAACTCAATACACACCTTTTTAGCCTGCAATAAAATATCCTGTCTTGTAGCATTAAACTGTACATATGCCTGTGCAATTTGTTGTTTGGATAGCTGATGCTTTTTGACGTAAGTCGTTGGAAAATCAAATGACTGAGCCACCACAAAATCAGTTTGGTTTCCGGCTTCCGCAGGACTTCCAATGAGGTAATCAAACTCAGCCGTTGGGTTGTTAGGGGTCAACCCGGTTTTATATTGCTGAACCTGCATTTCCCAATATTGTGCATTCGCCAAAATGTTCTTATTATTTCTTGCAATAGAAGCAAGCACAGAATCTATCGTTGATTGAGCATTGGAGCAAGTGACAACCGCAACCAGTATAAAATTTGTTATAACAATTGTCGGATTCATTTCAATTCGATTTAGCGGTTGATAAATAATACACAACAGGCACAACGAAGATGTTGAGTAACGTTGATGACAGCAATCCACCTAAGATGACCTTTGCCATCGGACTTTGAATTTCATTGCCGGGCAAATCGCCTGCTATGGCAAGCGGAATGAGCGCCAAACCAGCTGTGAGTGCGGTCATCAAAATAGGACTTAGCCTGTCACTCGAACCTTCGATGATGGTTTCGTACAATCCTAATCCTTCATCCTGCAATGTCTGATAGCGTGAGACAAGTAAAATTCCGTTCCTTGTCGCCACACCGAACAACGTGATGAAACCGATGATAGAAGGAATACTCATAATGCCGCTCGTAAAGTAGATGGTGAATACACCGCCAATAAGCGCAAGCGGGAGATTGAGCAAAATAATGGAGGCGATCTTTATATTCTTAAATTCCTGGAACAGCAAAAGAAAAATAACCAGTAATGAAAGCAAGGATGTTATCACTAAGGTTCGTGATGCCTGTTCTTCCGCTTCAAACTGCCCTCCGTATTCGATGTGATAGCCTTCCGGCAAAGGAATGTTATCCTTAATGATTTTCTGTATATCCTTTACCACGCTTTTCTGGTCACGTCCTGCGACATTTGCAGACACTACGGTTTTTCGCTGTACGTTTTCACGATTGATGGTATTGGGACCTGTTGTGCTGATGATATCCGCCACATAATGCAAAGGGATTTTTTGCCCGTCATGCGTATCTATCAATGTATTCCTGATGTTCTCCATATTGCCACGGTTAGCTTCATCAAACCGTAGCATCAAATCGAAAGTCCTTGCACCTTCATATATCTCCGAGACCTTTTCTCCCGCAAAAGCAACGTCCACAAACTCATTGAACTCTCCGATAGTTATTCCATAATGATTAAGAATATCCCGCTTCGCTTTTATCTGTACCTGGGGAATTTCTATTTGCTGCTCCACGCTTAGATCAACCAGACCATCAACTTCCTGAATAGCATTTTGGATTTGAGTAGAAAGGGTAAAGAGTTTATTCAAATCCGTCCCAAAAATCTTGATGGCAATGTTGGCTCGAGTACCCGAAAGCATATGGTCAATGCGATGAGAGATAGGCTGCCCGATAGTAATGCTTGCACCTGTTACTCCTTTCAACTTTTCCCTGACATCTTTCAAAAACTCCTCCCTGCTTCTTTCCTCCAATACAAAAGGTGCGTCAATTTCTGCTGCGTTAACGCCCTGTGCATGTTCATCCAATTCGGCTCTGCCCGTCCTGCGGGTAGTGATTTTAATTTCAGGTACAGAGAGTAAAGCCCTTTCAACTGCCGAGCCGATCTTGTTGCTTTCTTCCAATGAGATACCCGGCAAGCTGACCGCACTGATAACCAACGAACCTTCATTAAACTCCGGTAAAAAACTTCTTCCAAGGTTGCTCATTACAAACAAGGCAACTGCCAGCAAAACAACAGAAACCGCAATTACAGTCTTTTTCCATTGCATTATCATTTTGAGTGATGACACATAAAGTTTTTGCAGTCTCTGCACCAGCCAACTTTCTCCGTGCTGCTTCATCAGCATTTTTTCATTGGTAAGCAGATAACTTCCCAAAACAGGAGTAAGCGTAATAGAAACTATCAGTGAAGCAAAGAGCGACACGATAAACGCGATACCAAGCGGGGCAAGCAGTTTGCCCTCCATGCCTGAGAGAAAGAATAGTGGAACAAAAGCCACAATGATGATGAGCGTAGCATTGATGATGCTTGTCCTGATCTCAACGGATGCATCAAAAATCACTTTGAGTTTGTTCCTGCGCTCCGCTTCGGGTTTAGTCGCGTTCTGCTTCAACCGTTTGAAAACATTCTCCACATCAATAATCGCATCGTCCACCAAAGCGCCAATAGCAATAGCCATTCCGCCTAAACTCATTGTGTTGATGGTAAAGCTGAGCCATTTAAGCGTAAAGACTGCCACGATAAGCGAGATAGGAATAGCTAACAAGGATATGACGGTTGCTCGCCAATTCATCAGGAATAAAAACAGAATGACAATAACGAAAATGCTTCCTTCAATAAGCGTCTTATTGATGTTACTGATAGAGGCATTGATAAAATCTGCCTGCCGGAAAATCTTTGTGTTAATATGCACATCCTGTGGAAGGTTCGTTTGCATATCCGCAATGGCCGCATCAATCTTATCCGTAAGTTCAAGCGTGTTGGTGGCAGGCTGCTTCATCACGGTCATAATCACGGCAGGTTCTCCTTTCAACGCACCATCACCAATCTTCGAGGCTGCACCTATCTTGATTTCCGCCACATCTTCAATCCTTATCGTGTTTCCATTTTCAGTCTTGATGACCGACTTACCCAATTCATTTACATCATTCGTCCTGCCGATGCCCTTTACGATATACTCATTGTTGTATTCATACATGAACCCTCCCGATGAATTCCCGTTAGCCTCTTTGCTTGCTTTCAACAATTCCGACAGCGAAACATTATAGTAATTCATTTTTTGCGGTGATGCCAGAATCTGATATTGCTTGTATTCGCCTCCAATCACAACCACTTGTGCTACACCGCCTGTAGCCAATAATCGAGGTCTTATTGTCCAATCCGCAATGGTTCTCAAATCCATTTGCGAAGTGCTGTCAGCCGTCAGGCTGATAAGCATGATTTCACCCATGATACTTGCTTGTGGAGCCATCGTAGGATTACCAACTCCTTGGGGCAGTTTCTCACCGACAGCAATTATCTTTTCATTGACAATCTGCCTTGCCTTGAAAATGTCCGTGTTCCATTCAAACTCCACCCACACAATGGAAATACCAGCCGAAGAAGAACTGCGTACCCTGCGCACATTGGTCGCACCATTCACGGACGTTTCAATTGGAAAGGTGACGAGTTTTTCTACTTCCTCCGGTGCCATGCCGTGCGCTTCGGTCAGCACGACAACAGTTGGTGCAGTTAGGTCTGGAAAAACATCTACTTCCATCCGGGTTGCCACATAGGTTCCAAATACAATCAACAGCACGCTTGCCACGACAATGAGCAAGCGGTTTTGGAGAGAGAAGTTTATGATTCTGTTAAGCATTGTAGTGAATTGTCAATGGTGAATAGTGAATTGTTATAGTTAGTCGGATGATTTGTCGTTGGCTTTGATTAACCCTGTCAAAAGTTTGAAGCAGTTAATTTTTTGGTGATTTAACTTCAGAAACATAGCTTTTGATTTAAAGGTTAACTATTGACGTTTCACAATTCACAATCAGTGTTCGTGGCCGTGTGCTGGCATAGTTCCACTTGCCTGTGACAGTTTGATTTGATATACTCCTTTGGTGACCACTCTTTCACCTTCGGCAATACCGCTCAATACCTGTACATTTACTCCATTGTTTGCACCCAGCTTCACTTCACGTTTCTGGAAACTTTCACCTTCCGTCTGCACATACACGAAAAAACTTCCCTGTTCTTCAATCAAGGAAGAAACGGGAATGACCAATGCATCAGGAATTGGGAAAGATTTCAGATATACTTCAGCTACCGAACCGGGAATGATGTTGCCGGTATTATCAATCTCAAAAGTGACGGGTATGAACGGGGTGCTTGCAGAAGCGCTTTTGCCGTAAGAAATTACTTTGCCATTCAGTTCTGTGGTACTGATATATTTTTCGCTGTCGGTTGTTTTGAAGTTGGCCGAAGTGATCGAGGAAAGCCTGTCAAAATATTTTTGAGAAGCATTGGCCTGTAAAATCAGCTTCTTGTT
>CAYOYI010000034.1:0-16876 GCA_964408105.1 uncultured Chitinophagaceae bacterium
TGTACACCGGCATATACTGACTGCTGCCATTCCTGAATCTTTTCTCTCGGAGAAGCTGGAAAAGTTTGAAGCCGAACTTCCTTCAGATATAAAACTTGCTTATCTGCCGGGAGCAGGCAAGGTAAAACTCAGGCTCACTGCTTTCGGGGGAGAAAAGAAAATTCTGGAAGAAAGAATAAACGAACAGATCGAAAAAATAAAACTGGTAGTCGGTAAGTACATTTATGGGTATGACGATGACCCGTTTGAAGGCGCATTGGGAAAAGCGCTGCTGAAGCTGGGTAAAACAGTTTCCACAGCCGAAAGCTGCACCGGTGGCTACATCGCACATTTGATAACTTCAGTAGCGGGAAGCTCTGACTATTTCAATGGTTCGGTTGTTTCTTACGCTAATGAAGTGAAAATGCAAATACTTGGCGTAAGTGAAAATACTTTGAAGGAGCATGGTGCGGTCAGTGAGCAAACCGTAGTGGAAATGCTGAAAGGTGTGACCACAAAACTTGATACGGATTATGGTATCGCAGTTTCGGGAATCGCAGGTCCCGGAGGAGCAACTCCGGGCAAGCCGGTCGGGACGATTTGGGTTGCGGTAGGTTCTCATGATAATATAAAGACCCGGTTACTGCATCTCCCGGGGAGCCGCGAACAAAACATTGAATGGACTGCCGTGGTTGCCCTCGAGATGATGCGAAAATATTTGATCGAAAAAAAATTTAAAACCTCAAACTCATGAATTGGAATGACGTAATAAGATACGCTAACAACGGAAGCCCCAAGCCTGACCAAAGAGTTGAAAAAACTGACAAGGAGTGGCAAAACATTCTTTCCCCGGAAGAGTTTCGAATCACCCGGCAAAAAGGAACAGAGCGAGCTTTCAGTGGGGAATATTGCGAAGCACATGAACCCGGTTTGTATGCTTGCCGTTGCTGCGGCACGTTGTTGTTTGATTCCAATTTGAAATTTGAATCCCATTCGGGATGGCCGAGCTTCACCGAACCTGTTAAGGATAATGTTATCAAATACGAAAAGGATACGAGTTACGGGATGACGAGGGTTGAAGTGATGTGTAATGTTTGTGATTGCCATCTCGGACATGTCTTCCCGGATGGCCCGCCACCATCAGGCTTGCGGTTCTGTATTAATTCGGCTTCCATAAAACTTGTTGAGTAAAAAGTTTAGCACCACTTTTTGATTTTGTAGCTTGCCGCAAATGAAAATTTCAACGTGGCTTAAAATTCTTTCCGGGCCGTTGCTGGCTGCGGTGATTTATTTTCTGCTTGACTCTGTACAAAAGGAGGAAAGCATTGCCAGCATGGGCGGTATTGCTGCATGGATGGCAGCCTGGTGGATGTTTGAAGCGGTGCCAATGGCGGTCACTTCACTGCTTCCTATTTTCCTTTTTCCGCTGATGGGAATTATGAGCACCTCAGCTATTGCTCCTTTCTATATGAATGACGTGCTCATGTTATTTATGGGAGGATTCCTGGTTGCCTTTGCAATGGAAAGATGGAATCTGCATCGCAGAATTGCATTGCGGATTATCGCGCTTATCGGGAGCGATATCCACAGAATATTGCTTGGACTGATGCTGGCGACCTATGTTTTATCAATGTGGGTATCCAATACGGCAACCACATTAATGATGATGCCAACTACTATGGCTGTGATCACGCGAATCGAGGAGCTTACTAACGAGCCTAACAACAAATTCGGAATTGCTGCCTTACTGGGCATCGCGTACGCTGCATCAATTGGCGGAATGGCAACACTTGTCGGTACGCCACCTAACATGGTTTTTTTGAGTCAATTCAAAACTGCTTTTCCAGATCAGCCTTCGGTGAATTTTCTTCAATGGTCGCTTTTTGGAATTCCCTTGTCATTTGGTTTTTTAGTTATCTGCTATTTT
Source organism: uncultured Chitinophagaceae bacterium (assembly GCA_964408105.1). Taxonomy (GTDB): domain Bacteria; phylum Bacteroidota; class Bacteroidia; order Chitinophagales; family CAIOSU01; genus BPHB01. The sequence goes on from CAYOYI010000034.1 coordinate 1,907, forward strand.
CTGCTGATCAAATTGAATTTGCGAAACAGCAACTTACCGAAAACACTCGATCATAATATTTTTCATGCCGAACTTAAAGCACTTGGAAAAATGTCTTTTGAAGAGAAAGTGATTGCTGTATTGTTTGGGCTTATGTCAGTGCTGTGGTTTACAAGAGCAGATTTGCATCTTGGTCAATTCGTAATAAGAGGGTGGAGCAGTTACCTTGCACCGGGCAGTGACTTGTTCCAGGATGGCACCGTTGCAATACTCATTGCTACGATCCTGTTCATGATTCCTTCGAAAAATAAAAAAGGTGAAATGCTGCTCGATTGGGACACCGCGAAGAAACTTCCGTTTGGGATCATTCTGCTTTTCGGAGGTGGTTTTGCGCTTGCAAAGGGTTTTTCATCTTCCGGGCTTGCGCAATGGCTTGGCGATCAAATGGGCGGTATCAGCGCTTTGCCGGATTTTCTGATCATACTTCTGGTTTGCTTGTTCATGACCTATCTCAGCGAGGTAGCGTCTAACGTTGCAATAACTCAACTGATGTTGCCGATTCTTGCAGCGGTGTCAATTGGCGCCAATATTCCGCCTCTTTTGTTGATGGTACCGGCAACGCTTGCGGCTTCTTTTGGCTTCATGCTACCCGTTGCAACTGCACCTAATACCATTGTTTTTTCCGGGGAGAAATTAAAAATGAAGGATATGGTGAAAGCCGGATTCTGGCTTGATATCCTGGGTATCCTTTGGCTAACATCTTGTATGTACCTCTTTGGGAGGTGGGTTTTTAACCTGTGATTAAAATACAGATGCGGATCTGACTTTTGACAGGTTGCTGGCATCGGCAGACTGATGATTAGATGACCTGCCGCTGAAAAACATCTGTATGATAAGAATAAGCACTAAAAATCTTGTTGCTCTTTTCAATGTCGAAAGTTTCACACTCATACCGTTCCCTTTTTTAGTAGTTGACTACTACGTGAATTATCGAAGTTATGTTTCGGGCTTTGCATGCAAAATCTTAGCTTGCAATCAGATATTTCTTTCACGATGAAAAAGTTTTCGCTTTGGTTTTTCGCCTTGCTGGTCCTTGCAAATACATTGGTTGTCAAAGCTCAGCCCAGAATTATTAATGGTAGCCCTGTTGTTCCTCCCGATTATGAGTGGATGGCCGGGCTATCCGAAAGCAGTGATCCCTTTGACCAGGTCTGCGGAGGCGCGCTGATCGCTCCGCGCTGGGTAATCACTGCCGGCCACTGCGCGGAAGGTTACCTTCCTGAAGAATTGTTCATTTTCTTTAAAGCCTATTATCTCTCCAATCCAAATGCCGGATATATCACCGTTCAGGCTGATTCCATAATTATTCATCCCGACTTTGATTTCTATACCCTTGATAACGATATTGCATTGATCCGGTTGGCCAGTCCGGTGAATATCGCACCGGCACTTATTCCATCTGCCGGGGACTCTGCATTGATCTCCTCCGGCAGAATGCACACCATAATGGGCTGGGGATCCACGGAAAGCGATTGGTATTCCGATACGCTGCTTGAGGCTGATGTTCCGATTGTTGCAACAAACATTTGCAATGGACCTTCTTCCTATGATGAAGAAATCACACAAAATATGATTTGTGCCGGCTTCATGTCGGGCGGGACGGATGCCTGCTCCGGTGACAGTGGCGGACCTTTGGTTTCAATGGAGAATAATGAATGGTATATTACCGGTATTACAAGCTGGGGTGATGGCTGCGGCCTACCAAATTTTCCGGGAGTCTATACAAAAGTGATGCGTTTCATTTCATGGATCGAAAATAATATTGACAGTATTCCGGATATTCCAAATTCAATTCAGTACCCCTCTGAAAAGAGCCCTGTTGTAGTCAGGCAAACCAACACTAAGCTTGAGATCGCAACGTCAAGGGATGATTCCTATTTGCAAAACGTAAAACTCATTTCGATGGATGGTTCGGTTATTGGGAGGCAACAATTTGTAAATGTTTCCAATGCAGAAATTGATTTCTCCTCTTATCCTAAGGGAATCTATGTCGTGCAAATTCAACTGCGTAGCGGAGTGGTGGTGACAAGGAAGGTCGTTCGCTGATGAAAGCACTTGTGCTACTTTTTCTTGCTATTGGCTTTGTCGCTTGCAAGAGCCAAAAAGTTTCCGAAGGGTCGTATCATTTTACTGACGAAAAAAACAAGATAACCTACAGTGTTACCCCGGGGGTTGCAGACAGAATCCCGGAAGAGAGCCAATTAAATTTTGTGATAAGAAAAACGTCATGGACCGGAAATGATTTGGAAGTTGATGTTAAGTATGGTGGCGGTTGCAAGGTGCACGAGTTCAAATTAATCTATGTGAAACCGGACCCGGATACTTTAAAATTGTATCTGCTTCATTTGACGACTGACGACCTCTGCAAAGCCTTTGTACTGAATGACCTGAAATTTGATTTGAGCACAATCACCAAACTGGTGAGCAAAGAGCAAATCTTGACTCTTAACGGAAAAATTTTGAAGCGGGAAGATTAAACCGGCAGTCTAAAGAATCTTTGGTGCCAGCTTGATGAAAGAGGCACTTCCCACTTATCCTTAAAATCTTTTAATGTTGAAACAAGATTATTGAAAACCATGGTGTCGGATCCAACGTCACCTTCATCAATCACCTGCTGAAATGCTTTTTGATCAAGTGCTTTGATGCTTCCGTTTTCGCGATATGCAACATTCAATCTGTCGAATAAACTTAAGTTGTGCTGCTGCTCAAGCTGTCGGATAAATCCCACTGAAGAATCTATTGAGCACCCGCTAACGGTAAATGCGCTTTCATCTGCAACTAATACAATGAAGCGATCATAAAAAACATCTCCATCTGCTATCACCTGCCGGGAATGTGAAGTCCATTGTTTTACAAATTCAGCGATCTTTTCTCTGATGATGTTTGCCTCGTCTTTGGTTAGCTCCCTGTTGCATTGATAGATCCAGACACGCGAGGATTCAGGCAGTTGAGAGAAGATTTCTTTCACATTTTCCATGACCACAAAGTTAGCTCAACTTACTTCAATGTCGGATTCAACAGTATTAATTCGTAATTTTTCACCCGAATAACAAACTCAAATTCAGAACATGGCGCAAGTGGAACTGGTGATGCCCAAGATGGGTGAAAGCATCACGGAAGCTACAATTCTTAAATGGCTGAAAAAGGAAGGCGATAGCGTGGAGATGGATGAACCGGTAGTGGAGATTGCAACCGATAAAGTAGATTCCGAAGTGCCATCTACTGAAGCAGGTGTGGTAGTCAAGTTGTTATATAAAGAAGGTGACATTGTTCAGATTGGAAAGCCTTTCATGATAATTAATTCCGATACTGATTCGGTTTCTCCTGAAGAACCGGAACTGGAAACTGTTGCAGCAGAAGTATCACAACCCTCTTCTCCAGTTGGGAAAGTTCAGCCTGCCACCAACGGAAGTAATGGTGAAGGACGTTTCTATTCTCCTCTTGTTTTGAATATTGCCCGCAGGGAAGGAATCCCAATGGGAGAACTGGAAGCCATCCCCGGCACCGGCAAAGGAAGTCGTGTAACCAAACAGGATATTTTGGCTTATGTAGAATCGCGAACAAGTAAACCCGAGAGGATAATTGAGACTGTAGCAGAAGACCCTAAGCCTCGCATGTCGGAGCCGCAACCGGTTGCAAAGCAACCGGCCGTTCAGTATTCGGTTGATGGCAATACGGAAATAGTGGAAATGGACAGGATGCGCAAGCTGATCGCAGAGCATATGGTGCGTTCCAAGCATACCAGTGCCCATGTGACCTCATTCGTGGAGGCAGATGTGACCAACCTGGTATTATGGCGTGAAAAGGTCAAGGATAAATTCCAGCAAAGGGAGAAAGAGAAGATCACGTTTACACCACTATTTGTCGAAGTTGTAGTTCGTGCGCTGAAAGATTTTCCGATGGTGAATGCTTCAGTGGATGGAGATAAAATAATTGTCAAGCGCGATATCAATATCGGAATGGCGGCAGCATTGCCTTCCGGGAATCTGATCGTTCCGGTCATTAAGAATGCCGATCAGCTCAATCTTGTCGGATTAACAAAACAAGTCAATCGGTTAACGGCCAATGCAAGGGCAAACAAGCTGAATCCTTCGGATATCGAAGGGGGAACCTTCACTTTGAGCAATGTGGGCACTTTCGGAAATCTGATGGGAACGCCAATCATTAATCAGCCTCAGCTTGCAATACTTGCAACGGGTGCCATCAAGAAGAAGCCTGTCGTGATTGAAACTCCATCGGGTGATGCCATTGCAATCCGCCAAATGATGTTCCTTTCTCTTTCTTATGATCACAGAGTAGTGGATGGATTTCTTGGAGGCTCGTTCCTGAGGAGAGTTGCTGATTACTTAGAGGCATTCGATGCGACAAGGGAGATATAGCTCCCACGTAAGCCGTATGTATCATATTTACAATTAAACCTAAATAGTATTTTAGTGCCCTTGATTTTCTTTAGGAAACCTGATCAGCGCGGTACATGAAAAAATACCTCCTTGGCAACAAATATCTACAGCCGCTTTTTGAATTCCTCTTTAAGGTTGCGATCAAGGGAATGAATTATGACCGGGGGCATATTGCAGGCTTAAGCGGTGAAAAAAACGCCATCGGCCTTGCAAGAAGATTTTTTCCGAACAAGGAATTGATAATATTTGATGTAGGGGCAAATACCGGACAGTATTCAACAATGGTGAAGGAATGCCTTTCACCTCCGTTTCAGCTATATGCATTCGAACCGCAAAGGCCGGCATTTGAAAAATTAAAATCCATAATGACAGGGGATAACTTTCACCCTTGTCTTATCGGATTAGGATCGGAACCGGGTAAAAAAGTCATTCATTACGACCGCGATGGCAGTGTTTGGGGGTCATTATATCCAGCTTCTCACGAATCATACAAGATCAACCTTGATAAAAAGACGGAAATCGAGATCAGCACGGTTGAAAACTTCTGCAGTGAAAACGGAATAGGCCGTATAGATTTCCTGAAAATTGATGTTGAGGGATATGAGATCGAAGTGTTGAAAGGATGTAAAGGATTGATTGAAGACGAAAAAATTGGAATAATACAATTTGAATTTGGGGTTGCCTCTATTCCTGCAAGGATATTTATGCGTGATTTCTTCGAGCTGCTTAAGGATTATTCCATTTTCAGAATACTCCAAAACGGGGTAAGGCAGATCACATACAGCGAAAAGTCAGAACTTTTTTTCACTACCAATTATCTTGCAATTCACCGAAAGCTGTTAGCTGAGCATGAAGTATAAAGCCTTTGTCCTTAATTTAAAAACGGATGTTAAGAGGCGCGACCACATTGAACGTCAGCTGAAAAAACTGGGTATTGACTATGAGGTTATCGAGGCAGTTGTGGGCAAGGATTTGTCACCGGAAAACAATCCTGAGATAGACTGGGACTTTGCAACAAAAAATGCCTACTGGGTGAGCAAAGGGCTTTTAGGATGCACGCTGAGTCACCTCAAGGCCTATCAGGCTATTGCAGATCAAAACCTTGATTTTGGATTGGTGCTTGAAGATGATACTAATCTCGACAAACGACTTCCCGAATTTCTAAACAAGGTGGGTGATCATTTATTACCTAATGAAAACATGCTGCTTTATTATAAGTCGTTTAAAAAGTGTCAGCTAAAAAAAGAGAAGGACCTGGGGTGGCTGAATTTTAAGATCGCGCGCCCGGTAAATCCTCACCAGCTTATTGCCGGTAATGCCTACATCATGACAAAGGCGGCATGCATAACTGCTTTGGCCTTCCAAAAGCCGTTAAAAGCCACCCCAGATCAATGGTGGGTATATCACAAAAACGGAGGTATTGAGAATATCAGATGCCTTTACCCGCATTTGGCCGAGGCTGCTGATTTTAAAAGCTCGATTGACTACATCAATCAAAAAACCTGGCGTGGTAAGCTGCTTTTGTTCATCAATAAGTATGAAGTGTTTCCGCTTTACCAAATCATCAAATTACGCAGGTGGATGCGCAAAAAGCAAATGATGAACTTCGAGCTGATTGAGTAGCTTTTGAATTAATTCTTCTTATCACTAACGATCTTCCCGTCCTCAAGCGTAACCACACGTCTGGCCCTGTTAATTACTTTCTGATCATGAGTGGAGAAAATAAAAGTGATATGTTCATCGTGGTTCAGCTTAGCCATTATATCCAGCAGGTTCTCTGCAGATTTTGAATCGAGATTAGCGGTTGGTTCATCAGCAAGCACAAATTTGGGTTTGGAAGCGAGTGCGCGTGCTACAGCTACCCTTTGTTGCTGGCCTCCTGATAATTCTCCCGGACGTTTGTCCGCTTTATCGCCAAGTCCTACGGCCTGTAACAATTCATGGGTTCTTTTTTGACGTTCATCCTTATGCCTTCCTTGCAAAAGCATGACGAATTCGATGTTCTCTTCAGCCGTAAGCACGGGGATAAGATTGAAAGACTGAAAAACAAAACCGATATTTTTCAAGCGGAAATCAATCAGTTGATTTTCGCGCAAATTCGAAATGTCAATGTCATTGATGACAATTCTTCCGGCCGTTGGATTATCGAGGCCTCCTATGATGTTTAAAAGGGTGGTCTTTCCGGAACCGGACGGTCCGACTATAGCAGTGAATTCACCGCTCGTAATGCTCAGATCAACACCCCTCAGCGCATGAACCGGGATTTTTGTTTGATCGTAAACTTTTGTCAGACCTGATGTTTTTATTACTTCCATTGTTGTTATCGGTTAACCGCTATTTGTTTAAATGTTCTTTAAATTGATCTGATCGCGCTTGCCGGGTCAAGTTGTAATGCTTTGTATGCCGGGTAAATTGACGACAGAAAAGCAGTGACAGCCACCATCCCGATCAGCATCGGATAAAATTCGGTATTCAGGGTTGGATAAATCACCGTGTCAATATCAAAATTTGCCAGACCTTTTGAAAACAGGGAAAGGTCAACACCGGTTTTGTTCAGAGTTCGAATGGTTAATATGCTTAAGCCCAATCCGAAAGGTACGCCCGCGAACGTAAGAAAGATCGTTTCAAGCATTATCATGAAAAAAATTCTTACCCGGTTCATTCCGATGGCCATCAGCATTCCCAATTCCTTTACACGCTCCAGCACCGCCATCAGCATCGTATTGATAATTCCGAATGCCATTGCCAGCAATATAATAGCCATGAAAATCTGAAGGTATTCGTCCATGATCCGGTCAATAAAATCAAGTTCAGGCGCGATGTCTTTCCATGAGTCCGTTTGAAGATTTGGGTACAGCACAGCTAATTCTTTTTTCAAAGAATCAACTTGCTGATCGTCATTCAGCAGAATCGTTATTTCGTGAAGGCTGTTGCCGGTTCCTAATAATCTTGCAAGGTCTTCTTTTCGGATAAAAACATTCCCTTCATCATATTTAGCTGAATTGGTTTTGTAAATGCCTTCAATTCTGAAGGCTCCTGAGACAATGTTGCCATTCACATCTTGCATGCTGATAACAATTTTCGAGCGCAGCTTCACTTTCAATTTGTCAGCAAGTTTTTCGCCAATAATTATCTGGTTCCTTTTTTCGCTTGACAAAAACTCTCCGTCCACCAGCTTTTCAAAAACATTTGTAACCCTGGTCTCCTCGGATGGGTGAATTCCCTTCACGATCACTCCGGCTCCGGTTGTCGTTGATGCAATCATGCCGGTTGAAATGAGCCTGCCTGAGATACCTTTTATCCTTTCATCTTTTGTAAGATGGGCTGTGATATCTTCTCCATTTTCGATCAGCAGAGGGGTTTCCATATTGTCAGTGAATTCCGGAAAATGAATTTGCAGGTGAGCAATTTGAGAATTAATGATACCATGCAATCGCTGATCGGATATTCCATACGAAAAGGCTGAAACAAAAATTCCTGCCCATAGCCCGACACCGACTGCAGTTATCACCGCGCCACTGCGCACTTTGCTTCTCCACACATTTTTCCAGGAGACCTTGAACAATATGCCGGTGTATCTGGTATTCATGACTTCATGGCCTCCGAAGGTTTTAAGGTCACTATCTTTCCCAACGGATACAACAATGCCAATATGCTAATGACTAAAACAGCAAGAGCCTGATAGATGAAAATTTCAGGATCAATCGCAAAGGGAACCACGGCTTCGATTCCGTAAGATTCGGATACCAGCTTTAATTCATCAGAAAGCGGGATGGGGTTTAAATGAAAATAAACAATCACCGGGAGACTGACTGCAATGCCGGTAAGCACACCAACCAAAGCAAGCAGCAGGCTCTCGAAAGCCACAACAAGCAGTAATTTACCGCGCTTCATCCCTAAAGCTACCAGCACGCCAAATTCGTGTTTTCGTTCTGCGGTCATCATCACAACAGTTCCGAGAATTCCAAAACCTATGACTGTATATAAAATGAATAGCAGGATGATTCCCCCGATATTATCCGCTTCGATCGCTTGCACCAGTTCAGGTAACATCGTGCGCCAGCTCAGCACTTCATAGTTTTCTTCATCGTAAACCTTTTTCAGGTCCTTCATTGCTCTGGAAAGCATTTCCGGTTCCGTTACTGCCACCAGTGTAGTGATCCTGTCGGCTGCATCGTAAAGCCAGCTTGCTTCTTTCAGCGTTAAAAATGCTGACCGCTTGTTCAGCTCAGGGCTGTTAAACCTGATGATGCCTTTAACCGGATATTTTCCCGCAGCGTTTGCGCCATGATAGCCCGCGCCTACCAGCACGACAGTATCGCCAACCCCTGCTTTTAAATATTGAGACAACCCTTGAGTTAGCAAAATGGAAGGGTCGTCAGCATCCAGGTATTCCCCTTCCACAATTTTAGAGTCGAGATGCGTCAGTTTTTTTTCTTTTTCCGGTTCAATACCCAGCACCATTATCCCCCTCGTGCGCAGGTCATTTGAAGCGAGCGCGAACGATTCCATTCGTGGAATAAGGTCCTGCACATGTTTACCCGCAGTTGCCCGATTCACTAAATCATGATCATAGATAAAGCTGTTCTCCAGCGATTGCTCATCCCAAAATCCTTTCTTATGTACCTGGGCAAAACCGGAATAATAGCGCACCGTGTTGTCTATCATGTTGTCATAGGAGCCAAGCTGCATCGAGCGCATCGCCATGGCAAACAGCACTGCAAAAATTATCGCGGCAAGCGTGATGGCAGTTCTGCGCTTATTTCTCCAGAGATTCCTCCAGGCAAGGATTGGATACATACCTCGATTGGCGCGTTTTGGTTTTCGGGTAACGGGTTCCCAGATGGCCCATTACTTTACCCGTTTCATATTTTGAATGGTAAAGAAATCGTCACCGATATCTACATCGAACTTAAGCGAGATGTAGTCAATCATGGTTTTGTGTCCTTGTTTATCCGCGGGAATCATCTCCAGGTGGGCAGGCAATATCCTTCCGTCAAGATTCTTGATATCAGATGCAAACATTGTGTTTACGAGAAACTCATCTTCATCATAAAATTCAGTGCGGAGCTGGATCAAATCTTCCTTTGTGATCCATGAGAAAATTTTACCCCACACTACCGGAGCATTTGGCTTGGGCGTTAAAATAATCTTATAGCACGCACGCCCTTCTATTATTGAATCCTTGCCCAATTCATGATAGTAATCATATACAGCGGAAGACTCTTTTACCAAATCGTCATTTGTAAAATCGGAGCCCATCCATGATTGAAGCATCATAGATGGCGGCAGCTTAATCACACGGTCAATTGAAGGCTGCCAGTTCCACAATTCTTTGTCCCTTTTCAAATGGACAATTCCCTGGTCACGAGCGGGAGCGGTTATTAATATTAAAGCAAGCTCTTCGCCTTTGGCCCATGATTTCATTTCAATTTCTCTGGACCATGTTGGCCGCACCACGGTCATTTTTATTTCTGCAATGTTTGAAAGCCCCCGAACCTTATCATCAGCTTTTTTGATGATCTCGGTAGCGGTCAGGTTTTGTGAGAAGGAGAGTATGGGGAAAAAAATGGCGATGAACAGGAAGTGGAGTTGTTTCATTTTGTTTGACGAAATTAATTCTCTGTAATTATACTTGACGATTGAATAGTTTCAAATCTAATGCCGATTCTCAAACTTTGCGTTCTTTGCGTTTAAACCTGTTTCGTTGTTTTCACGGGAAAAGAATATTGTAGCCAAAATACTTTGTGTCATTTCAGTTTTTCTTTTTGCGCATACCGTCTCCTTTTCGCAAAACAAAAATTTTTTAAAGCGACTTAAAACCAAAAACGGCTTGATCGTGCCGATACCGCTTGTCGTTTACAGTCCTGAAACGAGCGTTGGCTTTGGATTTTCGTTTCAATATCTCTACAGGTTTCCCAATGACAGCGCCAGCAATTTATCAACCGTAGGAACCACATTTTTATACACGCTGGAAAGGCAGATCATCGTCAACCCGAATTGGGATTTCAATTTGAAGAATAATAAATGGAAAATTCCGGGAGCTTTCCTGTATCAAAAATTTCCGGAGGCTTTTTATGGAATCGGGAATACAACAAAAGAGAGTGACCGGGAAGAATTCACCGCGCAATACATTTTGTTTAAAAACAGGTTTACCAGGGAAGTTGTGAAAAATTTTCACTTCGGCTTTCAGTACCGGCTGGAACATGCTTTCAACTTTAAGCATGATGCAGGCGGCAGTCTGATACAAGGAAATATCCGTGGCAGCAATGGGTATCTCGCTTCAGGCGCAGGCATAGCCGCGATTTACGATACACGGGACAACAGCATGTTTCCTTTCAAAGGCTGGCTGCTGACTTTTTCAAATCACTTCTACCCGCGCTGGCTCGGCAGCGATCATGAGTTTGCCAATTTCAAGCTTGATGCGCGGAAATATTTCAATCCATTCAAAAGCAATGTAATTGCCGTGCAGGCGCTGCTTAGCTTTCATACCGGCACTCCTCCGTTCAAGATGATGTCGCTGCTGGGCGGAGCCGAGACCATGCGCGGATATTATTCCGGCAGATACCGCGACCGGCATTTGATAGCGGCACAAGTTGAATGGCGTTTTCCGATCTACTGGCGCTTTCTTGGAGTGGGTTTTATCGGAGCAGGAGATGTGGCCAATACTTTCGATGACTTTGCGCTGAACCGCATTAAGTGCGCTTTGGGTGGTGGCATTCGTTTCACGCTCGATGCAGCAGAGCGTATCAATCTGCGCTTTGATGCTGCATTCGGTATTGACGGCTCACGGGGATTTTATGTGCAGTTGGGGGAAGCGTTTTGAATATTGACTGCTGACTACAAGGTTTTGATGGGCAATTCCCTGATGCGTATCTGAACGTTTTCAATTACTACAAATGCGCCTTTCGCCAAATCACTTTCAAGTTGATTCAGGTGAGACAAGAGAAGTTCGGCAATGCGCTCTGTAATCAGAGGTTCAATCCTGAACAAAATAACAGAGGGCTTATTTTTCCCGCTATAAGCATGAATGCGGCTGAAATCAAGATCATGGGTAATGATAATCTGATCATTGGTTTCTGCATGAGCAAAGATTGCTTCATCAGGTTTGCCCTTTAGATTTACATTACGAACATGAACGGCCTGATGCCCGTTTTTGATGATGATAGCCGCTAGCGAAGGCGGCATATTTTCATCAAGCAAAAAATTCACGATGCCTTTTTGATGGGAATGATCCGGTAATCAACCACGCCTGCGGCAAAGGCCATGGCTTCCAGCACGTCCTCATGGGTGAGCCAGTTGAACTCTTCGAGCAACTCGTTAACAGTCATTCCCCCGGAAAGGTATGCCAGAACAGACGCCACCGGCATGCGCGTTCCTTTGATGCAAGGCTTCCCGAAACACACTTCAGGGTCAACGGTTATCCGGGGATAGTCAGGAAAAACATGCACCATGATTTTTGGAGTTTGTAACACTAAGTTAAACAGAAAACCTTAGCGGTTGTCATGCCGGATGATTTGCCCTGTGGTGTTCCGCGCCTGTCTGCCGGCAAGGCAGGGCATTCCCTGCATTTGTCCCATAATAATTGATTTTTGTCAGTAACAATTCCCAAAAGTCGGTAACAATTGGTTTTTTTAGTAGCAATTCAAAAGTTCGCAGCAATTGCACCGGTTTGCAATTGATAATTGATAATTTACCTCCATTGCTGTCGGTGCATCACCGTTTTTTGGGTTTACAGGTTAAAATCACCAGCCTTACAGGATAAGCTGACGAAGCCTCCCTTTTTTCTGAAAAAGTTGACAAGAGTGACCTCACATTTGTCAAGAAAACCGAAAAGTTGTCAAGAGTGACGTCACTTTTGACAAGAAACAAAAAAGTTGACAACTGAGGCTTGCCACGGGCAATTGCCTATTAACTTAGTAACTGATGACAGATTCCTTCTCCGGAATAGATGGAATCTACTGGTAGCGTTATCTCGTCTGCTCCACAATCTCCATCGGCACGCTCATTCCTAAACGTTGCATTTTTTTCAATTGGGCACGGGCTTTTTCTTTTTGTGCAGTATTAATGTAGAGTAGCAGCAGGTTATTATTTGCGGGAACATCGTTGGGAGCTTTAGCGAGGTATTGTTCAAGATGAATTATAGCGGAGTGAAGATCGTTTTTTTCAAAAGCCATGCGGGCAAGTTCAAAATATGCATCCGCATAGCCGGTTATTTCAGTTTCCCGCAGGTAATGCTTTTCGGCTGCTTCTATTGAGGTCTGTTCCTGCACCTTGCCCATGTAATAATTGATATACTTCGCATCAGGGTCCTGGCTGTAGGACAGCACGATCAGCGAATCGGCCTTCGCTTTATTTATTTTATCCATTCTCATTCCCAGCATCATGTGGGCATAAGCGGATGAAGGGGAAGTTTTCACCGCTGCGCTCCAGAATGCAACCGGTGATTTGAAGTTTTGCTGATGATAAAAATTGATCGTAGCCAACACCACAACAATCGGAACAAAGCCAAGCAGGATTTTCTTTTCACTCCAATTATTCTGTAGTAAAATGGTTTGTGATAAAACCAGCAAGAGTCCGATAATTGGAATGTAGAGGCGATGCTCAAATACCTGATCGTTGAGCGAATTCGGAACGATCAATACTGGAATAAGAAATACAACATAAAAAATTATTCCAGCGATTATTGCCCGTATGTTTCTCGTGCTTGAGAAATAAATTCCGGCAGCAACAAGCAGAAGCGCGATCATTCCGTAAATGATAGTCGTATCCGCCTGCATTGGAAACACGCTGAGGTTCACCGGCAGAATGATCTTGCCTAGATATTGAATAAGCACTGGGAGCCTTGTAACAAGAGTGCTGATGAGTTCCTGAAGATTCAGCCGTTCGCTGTTAAGTGTTGCCTGCGAGCGGATGATGAAGTAGAAAGCAAATGCCAGCGCCCATGCACCGTACATCAGCAGGTTTCTTTTTTCAATCCATTTCTTCTTCAGCAAAAGAATGAGGATGACAATTACGGCTGGAATTACGAATACTGCAGTTTCCTTGGTAAATAAAGCACCGAGAAAAAATGCGCTTTGCAATAGCAGCCACTTCCCTTGTCCGCTTTTTGAAAAATTTATCACCCCTATCATAAAAGGGAACAGGAACAGCGCGAGCAATGTGTCATTCCTCCCCGGAATCCAGGTGACGGCCTGGGAAAGCACCGGATGAATGGCGAAAATCAAAGAAAGGATAAAGGCATTTCGGGACTTGAGTTCTAACGCGAGCAAAAGATGAAAAACAAAGATTATGCAGCACAGATGAAGCAGGATATTAATGAGATGATAGCTTTTAATGTCAATCCCGCTGAGCTGATAATTCAGGATCATCGAAACAGAAAACAGCGGGCGGTAGTAGATGTCATCTGTTTCATTAAACAACCCACGCTGGAACGAAGTGATAATGTTAGACAGGTCTTGGTTGTATTGTGCGTTTTCCCGAATGAAGATAGAGTCATCGAGTTCCGTGTATCCAAAAAAGAGGGTGGGGAAGTAAACCACAATTACGGCCAACCCCAGCCAGATCGTTGGATGTTTTATCAGTTGCCCGGAAAATTTATTCATGAAATGAATTTGGTAATTTAAGGCGTAGCGAATGCTTTATTTTTTATCTTAGGCCTCATTAATTCATCAAATAAAAACAATTCTTATGGGCTTAATGAAGGAGTTTAAAGATTTTGCCATGCGCGGAAATGTCGTTGACATGGCAGTTGGTATCATTATCGGAGGCGCATTTGGAAAAATTGTTTCTTCGGCTGTTAACGACCTTATCATGCCGCCAATCGGAATTCTTGTTGGAGGAGTGGATTTTAAAGATTTGAAAGTTACGCTGAAGGAAGCGGTGGGAGAGGTGCCGGCAGTGACGATGAATTATGGCATGTTTATTCAAACTGTTTTTGATTTCATCATTATCGCTTTCGCAATTTTCATGGTCATCAGGGCGATGAACTCAATGAAGAAAAAAGAAGAAGCAAAACCATCCGCACCGCCAGAGCCTTCTGCGGAAGTAAAGCTTCTTACTGAGATCCGGGATTCTTTGAAGAAGTAGTATCACTTCGTCATACAGAGGGATAGCGAAGCATCTACAGCGAGATTCTTCGCTGGCGCTCACGAATGACGGCTTCATGAAGTGCCGGTTTTTTCGGAAAAGCCGGAATTTTGTTCCATCGTTAATATGCTTATAAGCATGCTGGCTATCAACAGGTTAGTTCTATTCTGTGGTAATTGAACAGGCATTGCGGTTCATGTCATTATAAAAACCTTCCGGAAAAGCGTAATTTTTGTCCTTGCCTACCCTGCGTTTGTTGAATAATTTCGGGTTAGAAACTGAATTCATAAAACCAATCGCCATGAAAAACTTGATTAACCTTAACCTGCTTTCAGCCCTTGCAATCGCGTTATGTTGGTTACTTCCCAGCTCTTCTGTCGAGGCACAACCATGTGTTGATCCTTCATTGATTAACAACTATTTTATGTGTCCGCAGATATAT
>CAYOYI010000035.1:0-2164 GCA_964408105.1 uncultured Chitinophagaceae bacterium
AAACACTTTTAGTAACTACCTCAAAAAGTGTCAAGTTTTTTTAGGAAGGTTCAATGCAGTGAGTCCGCAGCACTTTTCTTGGGATTCGCGGCACTGACCGCTTGTGCCGCAGTTCCGTTCATGGCTTCCGCGGCACCATCCGCCTTCTCCGCGCGACTGTTCGCGGGGTTTTCTGAGCTGTTCGTTGCTTCCGCGATTCCATCCGTCTTCTTCCCGGGGCTGTTCAAGGGGTTTTCGGAGCCACCCTCCTTTTCCACGATTCCATTCATGGAGACCGCGCAGCCAAGCACCTTCTCCGCTGGACTGTTCACGGGATTGGCGATGCCAACCGCCTGCTCCGCGAAGCTGTACGTAAGGTTCGCGGAGCCATTCGGCTTGTCCGATGTACTAATAGCGTGGTTTACGCTATTCGTCACTCGTCATTCTTAATTTCCCAATCTGAACTTTCCTCCCTCCTCCTTCCTTACCAAATCGTAAATCTAAAATCGTCAATCGTAAATTAGCTCCATGGCAGTCCCCCCTCACCCTCCATCTTCAAAAGAAAACTCCAAATCCTTCAAAGACCAGTTCTCCGCCCTGAAGAACCTCCCTGAATTCTTCAAGCTCATCTGGCAGACCAGCCGTTCGATGACGCTGGCCAACATCATCCTGCGTGTCATCAAGGCTGCCACACCTCTCGCGATGCTCTATGTCGGCAAGCTCATTATTGACGAAGTCATCCGCCTTATCGGCACCCATGGCGAAGGACCGCTCACCTATCTCTGGACCATCGTTGCCATCGAGCTCGCGCTCGCTGTCGTCAGCGACATCATCAACAGGATTATTACACTGCTCGACAGCCTCCTCGGTGACCTCTACTCCAACAAGACCTCTGTTCAGCTCATCAAACATGCCGGCACGCTCGACCTCTACCAATTTGAAGATGCCGAGTTCTACGACAAGCTCGAGCGCGCCCGCAGGCAAACGGTGAGCCGTGTCGTCCTCATGTCGCAGGTGCTCACGCAACTGCAGGATATCATCACCATCCTCTTCCTCAGCGCGGGGCTCATCGCCTTCAATCCGTGGCTCATCCTCATTCTCATCATCGCGGTCATCCCCTCGTTCCTTGGCGAGACGCACTTCAACGAAAAAACATATTCCCTCTCCCGCTCATGGACGCCCGAGCGCAGGGAGCTCGACTACCTCCGCTACATTGGCGCCAGTGATGAGACCGCCAAAGAAGTCAAGGTCTTCGCGCTGCCGAATTTCCTCGCTGAGCGTTTCAAAAAACTCTCCGACAAATATTACACCGCCAACAAATCACTCGCCATCAGGCGCGCGTGGTGGGGAACCGCCCTCTCCGCCATCGGCACACTCGCATATTATGGAGCTTATGTCTTTATCCTCATCCAAGCCGTGGGCGGCATCATCACCGTGGGCACGCTCACGTTCTTGGCCGGCTCGTTCCAGCGCATGCGCGGACTGCTGCAGGGCATCATGACGCGCTTCAGCGAGATCACCGAGAGCGCCCTCTACCTGCAAGACCTCTTCGACTTCTTCCGCATTAAGCCCGCTATCCACACGAAGGGCGGTGCGCGCACGGTGCCGCAGTCCTTCACGCAGGGCTTCACCTTTGAAAACGTAGGATTCAAATACCAGAACAGCGATGAGTGGGCGCTGCGCAACGTCAGCTTCACGCTGGCCGTGGGCGAAAAGCTAGCCCTCGTGGGTGAGAACGGTGCCGGCAAGACCACGCTCGTCAAGCTGCTCGCCCGCCTCTACGACCCCACCGAAGGGCGCATCCTGCTCGATGGCGTTGACCTCCGCGACTACGACCTCAACGGCCTGCGCAATGCCATCGGCATCATTTTCCAGGACTATGTGCGCTTCCAGATGAAGGCCGCTGAAAACATTGCCGTAGGCGAGATCACCGACCTCGCCAACCGCGAGCGCATACAGACCTCCGCCCGCAAGAGCCTTGCCGATGATGTGGTGCAGCGCCTCCCCGCAGGCTACGAGCAGGTGCTCGGCAGGCGCTTCAAGAATGGCGTTGAGCTGTCGGGCGGTGAATGGCAGAAGGTCGCCCTCGCCCGCGCCTACATGCGCGATGCCCAGTTGCTCATCCTCGATGAGCCCACCTCCTCGCTCGATGCCCGTGCCGAGCATGAAGTGTTCCTCCGCTTCT
>CAYOYI010000035.1:2174-5650 GCA_964408105.1 uncultured Chitinophagaceae bacterium
CAGGATCGTGTTTCTCGAACACGGCCGCATCCGCGAACACGGCACCCACGAACAACTCGTTGCCTCAGGCGGCAAATACGCAGAACTGTTCAACCTGCAGGCGAAGGGATATGTGTAGTGAGAAAAAAGAACTATTCAATGCCTTCAATCCTGTCAGCGAAAACATTTATCAGCTTGCATTTGACAACAAGCTGCTCTACTTCCGCCCAGCATTTAGTGATGGTTTTGAAAAATGGTTTCATCTTCATGTTGCCGAAGCGGATATGAATTACCCTTGGTGGAGGTGCATGCAGCAATATCTTATTGGAAAAATCACTATCCTTGGAGATAATAATGAGATTATTTTCTTTCGCATAATTCCAGATTTGCTCATCATCCCATTCATCATTAATATCCCGCTGGTGAATAAAATCGTCTCCCTTCCATAAGGAAAAGTAATAAGGCAGGTTAACGTCAATCAGGTACTTTGCCATCACGCGACTTTCCGCACGATGTAATTGTGGTTCATCAGTTCAGTGGCGAACATCAGGCAGGCAGTTATATCCTCTTCTTCCAGTGAAGGATATTGCTTTAAAATTTCCTTTCTGGTTTCTCCGGCTGATAAGAACTCCAGTATGGTCTGAACAGTGATCCTTTTGCCTCTGATGGTGGGCTTACCATTACATATCTTATCGTTGATGGTGATCCTTTTCAGATAATCTTCCATATCAGAACTTTTATGCAAAAGTAATTACATTTCTTCCACCGTGCCTTGGCTTCACAGGATCGTGTTTCTCGAACACGGCCGCATCCGCGAACACGGCACCCACCAACAACTCGTTGCCTCAGTCGGCAAATACGCAGAGCTGTTCAATCTGCAGGCGAAGGGATATGTGTAATGAAATCCCCCGGAAGCGCTTCGCTTTCTGCCCCCTTTTCGGAAGGGGGATTTTGCCAACGCGCGTTTGCCATCCCCCTTGTGCGGAAAGCATTGAGCGAAAGCCTAAGGGGGACAAAGGGGGATTTGCGCTACTCTAAAATTGTTTGGCGCTTCGTGTCTCGTTTCCTCATCGTGTCGCTTTGGTAGCGCTCTCGTCAGGAGCGTTTGCGTTTCTAAATCCTAAAACGAATTAAATCAGCTAAATACTTAGTTATGTCAATTGCAAAAAAATTGGAAACCTCAACACCTATTTGTTTCTTATCAACATTTACGTATACATAGTAGTCAGATTTACCAGCAGTATTTACTAAGTACTTGTGCAAGTTTAAACCAGACAAATGCTCATTAGGAAGAATTTCATTTCGAAAGAAACGTTTTGTTCTACTCATAATATTTATATCCAAACCATACTTTTCTAAGCAAAAAAGAAACAGATTTATTGGGTTTGTCAAGTATTGCTCAAATAATTCGAGCTGAAAAATAAAACAAATTGGAATTGACAATTCATCTTTAACTACCAAAGAAACATCTTCCTTTATGGTATGACCATAACTTGAATAACTATAAGTTTTCCTACCCTTTCCATGAGAAACAATCATTAATAGTATTCGCTCCTTGTTTTTAATACGCCCCTTGGTTGTTACAAAATATATGTCTCGAAGCGAATTTCCAGGAAAGCGATAAAGCATAGCGTAATCGCAGGTCCTAAAGTAAGTGCTGAGAGAGGATGTTAAGCCTAGTTTTTTTAAATATTCTTTAAAGCTATCGCCATATTCTTGATTAATCTTGAGGTTAGCAAGATATGATTGTGAGACATAAGTCGAGTTCTTTCGTATGTCGATAATTTCCTTGTCTATCAGTTTAATTGGAATATTCTCACTAGTATAGCTCGTTAGTCTTCTATATACTTGCTCTTCATATTCCAGGATTTTTTCAGCTCTCTCCTCGTAAAAAATATCAATTCCAAGATTCCTAGAAATTTCTTCATTAATTTTTTTTGCTGCTTCTGCTAACGAATCATTACTAAAATCATTTTCTATCAACGCAAATCTCTTATTTGCCGCATATCTCATTAGTTTTCCCAGCGCTGTAATATGTTGTTTGTGAGTAAGTGACATTGTTTAAAATCTATTAGGTTCGATAACGTCAAACTCGTCCTTCTTTAAATCGCAAATTAAGTATTCAGTGCTTAAAGGGTTAGCTGAGTCACTAACTGGTACAAGCTTGAGTTTACTGTTTATTTTGTCAGAAGGTATCAAGTATATCAATGGTCGAAACTCAGATAGGTCTGCCTTTTCAACTATTTCCTTTATGCGGGCAAAATCATCAACATCAATGGTGCCGGATGTAAGGTGGGCGGTAGCTCCGGTCATTAATCCTAGTTTATTCTCCTTGATTTTTGGGCTGTGCAAATCTCTGCTAGCAATATCATTAAAATATCTTGAGTAGATATGAAATGGCGCAGAGCTTACGGGAATTCTCTTCCATTTATGATAAGCATCTAATAGATCTGGATTAAATACTGGCGAACACCATACGTAATGCAAATCATTGTAAAAGTATGAATTGATGTAGTACGACAAGTAACTATTTACTGAATAGTAAAGCAGATTTTCTGGATCTTTCATCTCTTAAGCAGAAACCTAGATACAAACTTCATTATTCCCAAATATAACGACTTTGCCCTGCCGTCCAAAAGCACGAAGTGGTTCTTTTGGACTAGAGTTTTTCCTGCTACCTTCCGGGGGTCTGTCCAGCCACCCACTCAGGAGCTAAAGCCGCACGAAAAGAGTGGAGTAGGTATTCATTGAACCCCGCCATAAATGGCGGGGCTATTTCATTCCGGTGTGTATGCCGCGCAAAAGGGCGGAGCCGTTCTTTTGCGCTTGATTTTTTCTTTCGTTCTTTCTTTTGTATCAAGACAAAAGAAAGAACATCCACAAAACTTGGGGTTTATTACTGCTTAGGTAAAAAGGTAAAACTGCCCACTCACTATCACGAGTTTGCAACTCAGGATTTTAGGAAATGATGAATATATACCTGCCGTCCAAAGGACATCTTGCATTTCTTATTTTAGTGCCACAACAAATAGTATGACCGAAAACAAGAAAACAATTCAAAAATACATCGAGGGCTTCATCGCCAGCGACCATGAAAAAATCCTTTCCTGCCTCACGGATGATGTCGTCTGGGATATTCCGGGCATGTTCCATATAACGGGGAAAGAAGCCTTCGACAAAGAGATCGAAAACGAGAATTTCGTTGGCTCACCCAATATCCGGATCATCCGCATGGTAGAAGAAGATGACATTGTGGTAGCCGAAGGCGCAGTACAAAGCAAGATGAAAAATGGCGACAATCTGGACGCTGTATTTTGTGATGTGTTCCACATGCGTGACGGTAAAATCAAACACCTCACCTCTTACCTTATGAATAAGTGATCTCACCCGCTCCCGCGAGTTCTACGTTTGCTAATGTGCGTTAGCTCTCTTGTGGGTTTCAATCGGCAGAAGTCTCCAGACTTCCTAGCGTAAGCTGCCATCTTATACCTTAAAAT
>CAYOYI010000035.1:5660-16813 GCA_964408105.1 uncultured Chitinophagaceae bacterium
GTCAAAAAATTACCGAAATGACACGGGAAACATTGATACAGCGCACCCTCTCCACGCTCTCCAAGTTACCGCAAGACAAGCTCAGCGAGATCGCTGATTATGTTGAGTTCATCTTCAAAAAATACGAAGACGAAATTCTGCAAAAAGGAATAGAAAAAATCGTCAGCGATTCCAAAACATTCAGCTACCTGAAGGATGATGAAGACATTTACACGGTGAACGACCTGAAGGAAAAGTATAAATGAAGAATGGCGACATCATCCTTGTTCCTTTTCCTTTCACCGGCTTTTCCTTTCACTGGCTTAGATTCCTTAACTTTACTTTGTAACTTTCATTGCTATGAGAAAAAGATGGCAACAATATATTCACACAGATTCCAAGATTCTTTTGGGAAAACCCGTCATTCGCGGCACCCGCATTTCCGTTGAGCTGATTTTGGACAAACTTGCCAGTGAAGAAACGGTAGAGCAGATATTGGAGTCTTATCCTCATCTCGCCAAAAAGCACATCAAGGCCTGCCTCGCCTATGCTGCTGACACCATCCGCAATGAAACGACCTTTAGGCTCGCTTCATGAAAATTCTCGCTGATGAAAGCGTGGATGCTCCGGTAGTAGCAGCGCTGCGGAAAGCAGGATATGATGTCGAGTTGTTTTAGAAATCTCACCCGGAATTTCAGACAACGAAGTGTTGCTATTGGCAGTAAAAGGCAAAAGATTCGTCATCACATCCGATAAAGATTTTGGTGAATTAGTGGTGAAATCAAAAGCGGCACATCATGGTGTCTTGCTCTATCGTTTGAGTGGCCTTTCCAACAAAAGGAAATCAGAACTGATAGTAGGAGTCATGCAACAGGGAATCAAAGCTGAAGGATAATTTCTCTGTTCTCAGCGTTCATCAACTCAGAGTAAGAAAACCAAATTAAATTTTACTTTCTACAAGCAAGGGGGATTTGGCAACAAGATAATTACTGAATTTCTGACGAGGTCGCTACTAATGCGAATTACAAAATGAACGAAGCCAGTACGCGCAAAATCCCCGCGCTATTCCTTCACCAGCTTGGTCGCGTAGCGATTTTTGTTGGTAAACACATTCACGAAATATACACCCGCAGGAGCATCGAGCTGGAGGTGTGCTTGTTTCGAGTTGATGGTTTCGGAATGAACGGTCTTGCCGCACATGTCAGTGAAATCAATCGTGGCATTAGCTGAGAGGTCGCTTAGATTAATCGTGAACGTGCCCTCAGTGGGATTGGGATAGATAGAGATCTTGTTTTCAGCAGGGTGCTGTGTTATGCCCGTGGCAGGGCCTTTCAATTTGACGATCCACCAGTCGCGCTCACCGTGGTTGCCGGTGACATCGCCATCATTGGAGAAGGAATAGCCGGCCAGCACAAAGCCGCCATCAGCGGTTTGCTGCCCGGCATTGGCATAATCCCTGCCGCTGCCGCCCAAAGATTTTTGTTCACTTAAAAATACCGAGCAGTTCTAATGCAGACATAAGCATCAATAAATAATTATTGCCGTTTAGTAGGAATCCTCCTGCCGCTGTATTACTTTTTCGACCTTATTTTCGTTAAGCAAAATTTTCTTACTATCTAAAACCAAGTCATGGAAACCACCACAACATCTAATCTCATACAGTTAGCGTCAGCCTTAAAAGGAAATCTTATTGTTCCGGGTGATAACGGCTACGATGAAGCCCGCAAGATCTGGAATGCAATGATTGATCGAAAGCCTGCAGCTATCGTGCAATGTGCCAACACCGATGATGTCGTTAAGACAGTCAATTTCACACGGGAAAACAACCTCCTGCTTGCTGTGAAAGGCGGAGGCCACAACGTGGCGGGAAATGCGATGTGTGACGGAGGCATTGTAGCAGACCTTTCCAATATGAAAACAGTAACGGTTGATCAGGCAACGAAAAGAGTAAAAGTTGCGGGAGGATGCTTATTAAGTGACCTGGACAAAGAAACACAGAAATACGGGCTTGCTGTTCCCGGTGGCATCGTCTCCCATACCGGGGTTGCAGGGCTTACGCTTGGCGGAGGCTTTGGCTGGACCAGCCGGAAGTATGGCTTCTCCATTGATAATCTGCTATCAGCGGAAATCGTCACCGCGAATGGCCAGGTGATTACCGCGAGTGAAACAGAAAACACGGATCTGTTTTGGGCAATAAAAGGAGGTGGCGGAAACTTTGGTGTCGTAACATCATTTGAGTTTAAGGCATCAGA
The DNA here is from genome assembly GCA_964408105.1 of uncultured Chitinophagaceae bacterium. GTDB lineage: Bacteria > Bacteroidota > Bacteroidia > Chitinophagales > CAIOSU01 > BPHB01. The sequence continues at coordinate 7,892 of CAYOYI010000035.1, forward strand.
GGTTGGGCCTGAAGTATATTCAGGCATAGTAGTCCAGCCTTTTGAGAATGCAAAAAAATATTTGCAGTTCCATCGTGATTTTGTGCGCACAATGCCTGATGAGATGACCGTGTGGATGGTGATCAGGCATGCTCCTCCCCTTCCGTTTTTACCGGAAAATGTTCACGGCAAGCTCGTTGTCATTGTCCCCTTCATGTATCTGGGTGACCCGAAAAAAGGTGAAGAGCTTATCAAGCCGCTTCGCGATTTCACCGGAAAAGCCGGTGAAGCGGTTGGCATGAATCCGTTTGTGGGGTGGCAATCAGGATTTGATTTATTAAATTCTCATGGCGCCCGCAACTATTGGAAGTCGCATAACCTGACCGGGCTTCCGGATGCCTTCATTGATACCGTGATTAATGCCGTTAAAACTTTCCCGTCACCGCATTGTGAAGTTTTTATCCCGCATCTTGAGGGAGCTCCTTCGCGGGTTGATGAAAATGCTACCGCTTATGCTTACCGCAAAGAACCATTTAACATGAATGTGCACACACGCTGGACCGATCCAGCGGATGATAAAAAATGCGTTGCGTGGGCGCGCGATCTCTATGAAAAAGCAAAACCATTTGCAAAAGGTGTGTATGTCAACTTCCTGAGTGAAGGTGAAGATGCACGGGTTAAGGATGCATACTCGGAAGAAGGCTTGAGAAAGCTTGTGCAGGTAAAGACAAAATACGACCCGGATAATTTCTTCAGGATGAATCAGAATATTAAGCCGCTTAATGCCTGAATAAATTCCGGGGGTTCAGGAAAGCATTGTTATAAGTAACGGGCGATCGCAAGCAGTATGAATTCTCCGAGATGGATATTGCCGGTGATCGTGGTTTCTCAATTTTGTTGTACATCGTTGTGGTTTGCCGGTAATGGTGTGATGGGTGACCTTGTAAGTAGTTTTGATTTGAAGAGCACCGCGCTGGGGCATCTGACATCTGCCGTTCAATTTGGTTTTATAACAGGTACATTAGTCTTTGCCTTATTCACGATCGCTGACCGCTTTTCGCCATCACGCGTTTTTTTCCTCAGTGCGCTTACGGGCGCATTTTTTAACCTCGGGACAACTCTGGATGGCAATGATATCTTTAGCTTGCTGTCACTGAGATTTCTCACAGGATTTTTTCTGGCAGGAATTTATCCTGTCGGGATGAAGATCGCGGCTGATTATTACGACAAAGGACTCGGGAAATCGCTGGGCTTTTTGGTTGGTGCATTAGTAGTTGGCACTGCATTTCCTCATCTGCTAAAAGGCGTGACGAGCTCATTGCCATGGAAACTGGTGCTCATCTTCACATCTTCGTTGGCATGTTTAGGCGGTTTGCTCATGATGCTACTTGTACCGAATGGCCCATTTCGAACGCGCAGTCCACAGTTGGACTTATCGGCTTTTTTCAGAGTATTCCGTAACGGTTTCTTTCGTTCTGCAGCATTCGGGTATTTCGGTCACATGTGGGAGCTGTATGCCTTTTGGGCGTTTGTCCCTGTGATACTGGCTACCTATAAAACAATTCATGCTGCATCGGAGTTGAGTATTCCAATTTGGTCATTCATCATTATTGGTATTGGAGGCCCTGCATGTGTTTTGGGCGGCTATCTCTCGCAGCAATTGGGAACGAAAAGAACAGCAGCCACAGCATTGCTCTTGTCAGGTGTGTGCTGCATGATTTCACCTTTAATATTCATGTCAGGTTCAAGTGCTGTACTTATCGGGTTCCTTGTTTTCTGGGGGATGGTGGTGATCGCAGATTCACCGTTGTTCTCGACCCTTGTAGCTCAGAATGCCGCTGCCGAGATAAAGGGAACAGCCCTGACTATAGTTAACTGTATCGGTTTTTCAATAACGATAATTAGTATTCAATTGCTCAATATTCTACAAAGTTCAATGGATACTAAATACATTTACATGTCATTAGGGGTAGGGCCGGTAGTTGGGTTGCTGGCACTTTTACGAAAGAGGACTGGTGCATGAATTATGTGCCCGCCTTTTAACCTAAAAAGAAACCACAGCCGGACAACTAAAATCCTGACTGCGGTTTACTTTGCTCAATGCCGGATAATCAGAAGCACAAAGTCGCTGCACCCTGCTTGATCTTCTCATGCATGGCACCTGAACCGGTGATGATCACGCCATCCAGAAGGTCTTCCTGTTTATAGCCTCTCACTTCAGCGCAGGGAGGGCAAACAAGAATTTCGCATCCGTTCACTATGATAGAGCGGATCATATCAATCATCGGAGGATCAAGGGGATTCAGATGAACCTTATCCGCTGCGCCCTTGCGCACCCAATCCACTGCCGAGCTGGTTAAAAAGATGGTTACTTCCATGCCTGCCTTGAGGCCTCCGTTTGCAATACTCCAGGCTACTGATGAGCGCTCGTCATCGAGCCCACGGGTGATCAGAACTACTAATTTTTTTGTGTTTTCCATGATTATAGGTTTTTAATGGTTAAAAAATATGTTTAAACGATTCAGTATTTAATTATTTGTAAAAGCCGGGTTCAGTTTCAGGCTGCCGGGAGTGTAAGCATGAATGCTGATTGCCGGTTCTTTATAAGGGTTCCCCACCTTATGCAATGCCATCGTATCATCAATGTAGGCCATGGTTCCCTTCTGACATCGGTTTATTATAAAGAGGTTCCGGTTTTCATCGTTCTTGTATCTTGTCTCCTCCACTTTTCCATGCAATACTTTGAAAACGCAGCCGTCTTTAGGATGACCGTGTATGGAGCTGAATTTACCGGGCGCCCAGCGGATAAGTATCACTTTCAAAAGATGATTGTTCACCAGCACATGTTTGCTTACCGGGTGCTCAAGGAAACGGGCTATCTCCGTTTTGTTTAATACCAAGGCTTGTAAAACGGGTACGAACTGTCTTGCATTGAATGGATAGCTGCTCTTAAAAAATGTAGCAATCAACTCACGCACCACTGCGGTCATATCCGGAATACCGGGGAATGTCCTTTCACGTTTGGCTATGCGATCCAGCGTAAATGGAACATTGCTGACCCGTGGGAATGAATTGATGATATTTCTCGCATCAAAGTAGTTTGCGGTTTGGATTGCTGTTGGGTGATTCATGGTGTTTGTGTTTTTGTATAACACAAAGTTGGGAACCATAAACCCCGTGGGTTTGGTTAAAAAGTTCAGCTTTTGGGCTGAAAAGCTCAATCAGGCGAAAAACCGGAAAATCAGCCCTTTTTGTACTCGCTTGGCGTCATTCCGAGCACATTTTTGAAGGCTTTGCTGAAATGAGAGAGGTCTTCAAACCCCGATTCGAAAGCCACTTGCGTGACGTTCATTTTGGTGTTGGTGATAAGATTGGCGGCATGGTGCACACGCCTTTGCAATAGCCACTTGCCGGGGCTTTCCCCGAACTGCTCCTGAAATTCTCTCTTAAACGTTGAGAGGCTCCGGTGTGCCAATTCCGCGAATTCTTCCAGCTTCAGGTTGAAACAGAAGTTCTTCTCCATGATCTGACGCAGCGAGGGCTTCTCATTGTCTGCAACGTTTGCGAAATACGCTGCCAGCACCGGGTCACAGTTCATTAACGTAACCAGCAGTTCTTTCAGCTTCAGCACCATGATGGGATCAGGCGGACGATCCTGGCCCCGGAAGTAAGCGAGCATGGAGTGAAAAAAACCTTCCAGGAAAACTGAGGTTTGAACCGTACGGCCCGTAAATTCAGCTGACTCATCTCCTGACCTGAGTTTTACCTTACCCTGTACTTCCTTAAATGTCTCACGGATCAATTCATCGGATAAGAAGAAGGCTAGCATACAATATTCATCGTCAAAGTATTGATGAATAATCTCAGCTCCTTTCTTTAGATATAAGGTCTGTCCGGGCATCAATGTCCATTCTCCGTTTGCTGTCCGGTAGGTTTTTTTCCCGCTTAAAACGTATGCCAGGTAATCGTTTTGCGAAAAGATGCCGATATCATCAGCATCGATCGGGCAAGTGTATTCCAGGCAAACAGTATCCCTGAATTGAAAACGATTAAAGCTGAGGTTTTCCTTAACGATCTGATAAAAATTCAGCATGTTGAAAGTCGTCTCCTGGGCTTCAGTTTTCATCTGCTTATTTTTCCTGGTTGAACTAAATTTTTCTCAAGCTACATGTTTTATGGTTAAATGAGGCAGTATAATTCGTTTTCTCTCAAAAACAGGAGTTTGTAACTCTAAGTTATAAATCGATGTACGGCCTGATAACTGTTATCTATTTTTAAACACGTGACAGCTAACTTTTCCGACATATTATGCGTCAGTGGTCTGTGCGGATTGCGCGACAATGACTCCATTCACGAGGTTTGGGTTTACAGCATGCACATCCGAAATCATTGCTGAGACGGGCGAAAAATTAAATGGCGACTTTTACTATTTGAGCATCATCAATATTTATGGACAAATGATTCAGGAATTATTAACGGCACCTTCAGCCGCATTGTTCATTGCTACCTGCCATTCGCAGGCAGGAATATATTTCGTCCTTGTGAAATGCATTGATGGCTCAGTATTAAAAAAGCGACTTGTTAAGATTTAGAGGAGGGCTACTTCAAATCCATCCGTTCCTCAACCATCTGGTTCACTTTTGCCCTCATACGATGGGTTCTGCGGTCCCAAGCCTTGCCCGTTTGATACGTGCATCCATTTAACATTCAGGTTGAAAGAGTATTTGTTGTTCTTCATGCGGTAGTTGATGGAGCCTCCAAGCCGCCACATGAAATTGTAGAAGTCACCGCCCGCTGGAAAATCGTGTGAGTAAAAGATGATACCACCGGAAAACTCGGGAGCCACAGAAAATCCTGCATAGATAAAAGGCTCATAACGTATCAGGAAAACAGGGCCAATGCCAAAGGCGTTGTTCTCATAAGTGATGTCATTGAAATTATCATCCCACTGAACAATTGTTTCCCAAACGTAAGTAGCCGTTACGCCTCCATAAACAGAAAGCGGCATTTTCTTAAAAAACTCCGCTCCTCCCAGCACGTTGAGCGATACGGTTTGAATGCTGCGGTGATCCTTCGTTGGGAATAAATACTCAAGCCCTGCCTCAATCTTATATCGGGTGGCTTTTGATCCATCCTGCTGACTGTGGCTTGTGTGGCTGATGTGCGTTAAAATGAGAATCAGCGTCAATGAATATACCGTTCTTGTCATTTGAACATTGTGATACTCAAACTCAAAAATACCGCTAAAGCGATCCTGATCTCTTAAACGGCAAAGCCATTCTTTAACATCACACACTACACCATCCGTCATTATCGTTTGTCAGAATATTCACAAATCTTAAAAAGTCCTATCCCATGAACACACAAAAATTCGCCTTGCTCATTTCCGCTATCGTGATTTCATTATCAGCCTGCGAGAAAGAAGAAAAATTGCTTGTTGATGACAGCATAGTCAGCTATGCCGGGATAGATGCGGATTTCCATTCGTATGTTCAACGCTTCATAGCTGAGGGAGCAAAACGTGGATTTACGATTGATTTAGCAAGCCGGAACATCACCATTCAGTTTACCGAGATCGATGAGCAGAATGTAGCAGGCATGTGCTCTTATGACGGACAATTTCACAACGACATCACCATTGATGCAACCTTCTGGAAAACTTCAAGCGAATTGATGAAGGAATTCATCCTGTTTCATGAACTGGGGCATTGTTACTTGTATCGTGCTCACCGGAATGATGCCTTCCAAAATGGTATTTGTATCAGCATGATGCGCGGTGCTGATCCGGGGTGCTATGATGCGTACACACTGAATAACAGGGATTACTTCATTGATGAGCTTTTCAGTATTACCAATGACCGAACCATCTAACTCAAAGGTTGTCAAGATTTATAGAACCATGTTACATGAATTAAACGAGCCCCTCAAACGGCACAAGGTCTTCGTTTAATAAGATAGTTACCGAAGCCCTGCCCCAAGTACCCGGAGCTACCAGCGTGAGTTTTAAAAGAAATGGCATCTGTCCGTGCCAATTAAATCCCGCCTGCATCATCTTGATACACGGTCTGCAGAACCGTTTGCCCAACTGCGCGAAGCACATTTTTATCAATAATATCGAGGTTATCACTGTGAGTGTGCCAGAATTCACCGAACGTGCGCTGCGGAGCATTGTCGAGATAGATAATATCAATTGTAGGTATCGAGGCAATCGTATTGATGTAGTAGTGATCGTCAATCACGGGCTGCCGGCTCTTTTGAAAGGGAAAATAAGATGAGAAGCCCAGCAGTGCCGCGTTGTTCCACACGCGCCTTACGAGCGAAGGTGCGAACTGAACGGAATATTGCTCCATCGGGAAAACGCTGCCCTTTGCGCCCACCATATCGAGCAGTATGCCATAGCGCGCCTTATAGCCGGACACGTGCGGCTTCCGCGACCAGTATTGCGACCCAAGGCAATAGGAATCCTGCATGGGCGGATATTTTGAGTTGTCGGGCTGGCCGTAATCCTCGACATCAAAGAGAATAATATCAATGCCCAGCTTCACGGGTTGTGTTTTAAGCAGGCGTGTAATCTCCAGAAGCACGGCAACACCACTGCCACCATCATTGGCGCCATCAATGGGTTGATCGTGCTTCGATGGATCCGGGTCTTGGTCGGCAAAGGGGCGCGTATCCCAATGCGCTGCAAGGAAAATGCGTTGACGATTTTCGGGATTGAAAGCGGCAATGATGTTTTTGAAATTGAGGATAGTGCCATCAAAAGCTTTCACTTGCCCGGTTTGCAGATACACGGTGTCGGCAAAATTCCGCAACATGCTATCGAGCCAATTGCCACAAGCGACATGTGCCTCGGTATTCGGCACTCTTGGCCCAAATTCCACTTGTTTTACAATATAATGATAGGCCGAGTCTGCATTGAAGGCAGGGGTCTCAACCAAACGGGGTTTGGCTACCTCGGTTTGTTGCGATTGATTATTGCAGGTCTTTTGGCAACCGCTTAGAAAAAAAACAAAAAGAAAAAGGGTAAGGATACGGAAGGTCATTCGCTTTTGATTGTCCAGGAAGTGCCTTCCTTTCCGTCTAGCAATTGAATACTCAGCTTTGCCAGTTCATCACGAATGATGTCGGATGTAGCAAAGTCTTTTTTCTCACGAGCCTTTTTGCGGAGATCAATGATCATCTGCATCAATCCTTCCGTTAGCTGATGATTATCGCCCTGCTCATCTTTCAATCCGAGCACATCAATGATGTAAGAATGAAAAGTCTCTGACAGTTTTTCAAACGTTGCCTTTGAAATTGAATTCAGGGGCACCTTTTTATCGAAGAAGGAATTGATCTTAGCTGACATCTCAAAAAGATTCGCAAGCGTCATGGCAGAATTGAAATCATCATCCATGAATTCCTTGCACTCATCACACAGCTTGCTTATCTCTTCGTCCAACTGCTTATTTACATTTTCCGAGGCAGGATATTGCAGCTTTTTCAGATTCCCGAGAGCATTCATCAGCTTGCGAAAACCTTTCTCCGCTGCTTGCAGTGCCTCATTGGAAAAATCAAGCGTGCTGCGGTAATGCGTCTGCATCATGAAAAACCTGACGGTCATGGGAGAATAACCTCGTTCCAGCAGTTTATGACTTCCAGTGAATAATTCCATTGGCAAAAAACCATTACCTGCGGTCTTTGACATGCGCACGCCATTCACGGTAAGCATGTTCGTGTGAATCCAGTACTTCACCGGTTCGGTATGATTACAAGCCTGGGATTGTGCGATCTCATTCGTATGGTGCGTAGCGATGAGATCCATTCCGCCACCATGAATGTCAAACGTGGTTCCAAGGTATTTTGTGCTCATTGCCGAACACTCGATATGCCATCCAGGGAAACCCCATCCCCACGGTGACGGCCAGCGCATGATATGCTCCGGCTTTGCTTTTATCCAAAGGGCGAAATCCAGCCTGCCTTTCTTCTCATCCTGTCCGCCCAGCTCACGGGTGCCTTCAAACAACTCTTCCATCTTCCGGTTGGATAATTCGCCATAGTTATGCTCCCTGCAATATTTTTCTACATCGAAATAAACTGTTCCGTTCACCACATAGCCGTATCCTTCTTCAATAATCTTTTTTGCCATTTCAATCTGCTCGGAGATATGTCCGGTGGCTGTCGGCTCGATACTTGGCGGAAGCGTGTTGAACAAATTCATCACGTCATGAAAACCTACCGTATATTTCTGCACGATCTCCATCGGCTCCAACTGTTCCAGCTTTGCCTTTTTTGCAAACTTATCTTCTCCCTCATCACGATCGCCTTCAAGATGCCCGGCATCCGTTATGTTTCGCACATACCGCACTTTATATCCGGCATGGACTAAATAACGATAGATCATATCGAATGAAATAAAGGTGCGGCAATTGCCGAGATGGATGTCATTATAAACCGTAGGGCCGCAAACATACATTCCCACAAATGGCGGATTGAGCGGCTCGAATTTTTCCTTTTTCCTGCTAAGTGTATTGTAAATGTGTAGCTCTGACATGGGGCGTAAAGATAATTACTGTTTACAGTTTGATTCAGTTAATTGCAAATCTTGCCAACACGGCATTGTGATCGGAATTAGAATTGTGCAATGCCCGGTGATAAAGCACGGATATTCCCTGATCAAAAAAAATGTAGTCAATGCGCGATGCAGGGAACGGTCCCGAATATGTACGCCCTAACCCGCAACCCGCCTCTTTGAATGAGTCCTGCAGTCCCTTCGACACGGTATGGTAGGTATATGAATTAGGGGTATCATTAAAATCACCGCACACCACCACTTTGTATGGCGACTTATCAATATGGTTTGCAACTATTCTTGCCTGAGAGGATCTTTTAACAAATGCCGTTTTGAGTTTCTCATATAATCCAAATGCATCAACTTCATTCGCCTCACCCACTTCCAGCTTA
>CAYOYI010000036.1:0-7944 GCA_964408105.1 uncultured Chitinophagaceae bacterium
GCACCTTGCTATAATGATAAATGTGGGCTGGGATTTTCTTTACCAGTAATTTTTTACCCTTCCCTTTTGAATACTCCGATTCGTTTTCAAATCGCCTGAATCCCTGCGCGTCTTTGTAAGACCGAATTCTTTTATCGTTCCTGATCAGCCGTACTTCAAAATGGTAAGCTCCCCGTGTTCCCGGTTTTACGATATGGAAGTAATTACCGTAGAAGTTGTACCATGAAAATAAAAGGCCATCTATTTTCTTATCGTTGAGGCACATACCTGCTGCTTTTCGAATGGCATCATAATCTTTTTCATGCAGCACCTCATCGCTTTGCAGATATAAACCCCAGTCTCCGCCAATGGCATCAAATGCAAGATTGGTTTGTTGTGCAAGAACTTGTCCACCGGTGCGCAGTTTTTCATCCCAAATCGTTTCAATGATCCTGATTTTCGGAGAATTCAGGTTTCGTATCGCCTCGAGAGTTCCGTCATTGCTTTTGCCAACGGCTATCACCACCTCGTCACATAGGGGCAGCATGGATCGAATTGACTCAAGAAACGGGTAATGCAACTTAATGCCATTTCTGATAAATGTGAAGCCGCTGATGGTCATTAAAAAGCAAAAGGTTTAGCAGACATTACTGTTCCAACTTAAAATTTGACAGGTATTGATAATTTTATCCTTCCGATCAAATTTATAAGATAATGAGAATTGCAATATTGGGGATCGCGATGATGTTATTTGCGTGTAACAATGATCAGGGCGCAAAAACTCAAAGTGAAACATCTGCAGCCGATTCTATAAAAACTTCAACGCCTCAGCAACCGTCTTCAAACACGCCCCCGGTAGAGATCACTTATTCCATCACAGACGAGCGCGAAAATACATTCGGTTACTACATCTTTTTTGACGGGAATATGGTACATAGTTTCCCTCCCACTCCCAATTATGCCTATGAAAAAGGTTTCAAAACAAGGGAAGATGCCGACAAGGCAGCGCAAATTGCATTGAATAAGATCAGGAAAGGGCAAATGCCTCCAACGGTAACTGAAGAAGAGCTGCGGGAGGCTGGAATAATAAGGTGATTTCAATGAAGTATATCGTTCTCGGAATTACATTCTGTCTTGGATCGTGCATGGAGAGCAAGAAGGATTCATCCGCTTCGGTCGAACCCACACAGGTTGAAACAACTGAATCAACAAAAGGTGAAGCTGCTGAATCACCCCGGCAGGAGATAACCTATGAGATTATTGCCGCCCCCGAAAATACTTTCGGATATAAAATTTTTATGGATCGGAAAGCGGTGATCAATCAACCCCATATTCCGGGTGTACCCGGAGTAACAGGATTCAAATCAAAAGAAGATGCCATCAAGGTGGCGGAAATTGTGATTGGCAAAATGAACAGAGGAGAAATGCCTCCGACCATATCACCTGACGAGTTGAAAGAAGCGGGGGTGTTGCCTTGAAATTTCCTGATTTCCTTTAAAAAATGTAATTGGCAAGCACTTTCTTATTCGTATATTTAGGTATAAATCCACCCAATGAAAAAGCTGCAACTAACCCACTGCCGCTACCCCGCTTTATTATTAATCATCTGTTTGTTGAGTTTGAATGTTTCAGGCCAAACCTACAATGACGGGCCCATTGAGCTTAAGATAAGAGTTACAGAAGTCAGGGTTGAGTATGATTCAAACACCACTAACTCCAACGATTATACACTACAAGATGCAGTTGGAGTAATAATGACCTCATTCGCTCCAATTACCTATAATATAAGGCCCGATGAAATCACCTGCAAGGTTTGGGCGCGCGATAATGTGGATCTGGATAATCAGTCGTGGCAGGGTGGAGATTGTATGACAGGCAATTTGCCAATGACTACTGGCGGTCCTGAAGTGTTTACGTTAAGCGCTCCAAAGGTTATCTTTTCGCATAAGTATAATTCACAACAGGTTCCTCAATTCCTTGATCTGAAACTGGAGGCTTGGGAAGATGATCTGCCTTCCGACTTTGATCTGATACAGCCAAATAATATTGCTGGCATTTTGGAAAATAACTGCAACTCAGCCGATGGTTTCAGCAGGTGCGTTTATGACGGCACTACCAGGAACTGTTTCACTTTGTTCGGCAGCGGAACTTTGCCGGAGCAGGACGACATTCACTGCGTGAGCGATTCGTTTTTCCTTGGTCTGGATTACCGGGCGGCAGGTCCACCAGGGCAATGGAACAGCCACGGATTCATTGCAGGCAACGCCTCGGCCAATAACTATTACCAGCCCAAAGTTGAATCATACTGGCGCTACCTCGTTCCGGTAGCCGGAAAGATTACCTCCGAAAGCGGGTCTCCTGTTCGTGAAGTTTTTCTGTCTGCAAGCGGAACAGCTCCAGCAAATTCCTTAAGCGAGCTGAATGGAATTTACTCACTTGGGCTTGATCCGGGAGCGAGCTACATGGTGAGACCGTCAAAAAGCAATGACCAGAATGTGACCAATGGCATTTCCACGATTGACATTCTATTGATCAAAAAACATCTTCTTGGTGTGAATTTGCAATCTCCCTACAAAATAATTGCTGCTGATGTCAACAGTTCGGGAAGCGTCACCACGGCCGATGTTCTTTTGGTAAACGCGATGGTTCTTCAAAACATTGCCAAATTCCCTGGAAATAAATTGTGGTCGTTTGTTACGCACGATTTTGTTTTCACCGATCCAACAAATCCATTCCCGTATGACTCTTCGCGCTACTATGCAAGCGTATCCGCTTTGACAAACCAGGATTACATTGGAGTTAAACTCGGTGACGTCAATAATAGCTGGGATCCGAATATTCCGAAAACAGAAAGCTATGCCGGAGAAGTGATTCTCACAACGGATTGTGTTTCGTCAACTCAAGCCGGGCAAGAAATTCTCATTCCAATTAAAGCCAAACAATTTGAAAACATCAGCGGGATGCAGTTCACATTAAACTGGAATGAAAATGAACTCGATTTTTCAGGAATTAGAAATGGAAGCTTGCAAGTGGATGCTGCAACCCAAAAAACAATTAAAGGAAAGCTTGGCGTGTTGTGGACAGATGAAAATGCAGAACCAATTTCCCTAAACGAAGACGAAGTTCTCTTTTCATTACGATTCATCTCCAAATCACAGGGAGATTGTCATCTTGATTTGAATTCTTCATTCATTGCGATGGAAGCTGTAAATGCTGATTTGGAATTGCTAGAGATTCAGCTTTTGAAAGATGAACCTTCAGCACTGAATGAAAGCGGATATCGTGTTTACCAGAATGTGCCGAATCCTTTCAGCGATCACACCACAATCAGTTTTGAGTTGCCACAGGAGAAGCAGGTTGGCATCAAAGTTTATGATATGCTTGGCAAGGTTGTCGAAAAATTCAATGGCACATATCCTGCTGGAAGTCATCAAATCAAGATCGGCAATAGCCAATTAGCCCGCGGGGTTTATTATCTACAGTTTGAAACCGATGACTACCGTCAATCTATCAAAATGACTTATATTGGTGAATAATTAATCCCAACGCATCCAATGAGAACCATATTTAATGCGGCATTTGTACTGCTTTTTCTTTTTACGGTTAAAGCCGGTGTGCCCTCAACCCAGATAAAAGCAGATTCAGTTACAGGAACTCAAGGCTCGCAGGTTACGGTAGCCGTTCGTACGTTCGGGTTTAGCAATATTCTCTCCATGCAAGGAACAATTCAGTTCGATACCAGCGTGATAAAGTATGATACGGTGATGCAGTTTGGTTTGCCGCAGATGACAATCAGCGATATCGGAACAGCGCAAGCCGCTGCCGGTAAGCTTACTTATCTATGGTATGATCAGAATCTTACCGGAATTAGCGTTGCCGATTCCACAGCGCTCTTTGAGATCGTGTTTGATGTGGTGGGTTCATTCGGGGAGCAATCGTCAATTTGTTTTGTCAATTCACCAACTCAGCTTGAAGTAATTGACACGAATTACCTTACTGTGGCGGTCAATTACGTTTGCGGCAACGCGGCTGTTCCCGGAGCTTCGTTGCCGGTTGCCACAATTTCTTCAACAAATATCACCTGCTTTGGCGCTGGTGACGGCACCGCGTCTGTGAGCGTACTCGGAGGAGCTCCGTCTTACACCTACTTATGGACGAATGGTGATACCACAGCTTCAACATCATCATTGGATCCCGGTCTTCATTCTGTCATCGTAACGGACTTCCTCGGTTTTTCCGATACGGCAAGCGTAACGATAGGTGAGCCGGCCTTATTAACTGCATCAGTTAATGCTACTAATGCATCAACCTGCACCTCAACCGATGGCAGCGCAACAGCATTGGTGTCAGGCGGAACGCCTACCTATAATTACAACTGGTCAAACGGTGGCACCATACCGACTATTTCGGGATTAGCTCCGGGTAGTTATTCGGTAACGGTTACGGATTTTAATAACTGCACCGCATCTGACACAGCCCAAATCAGTCAGTCCGCTTCTCAAATCGTTATCACAATTTCATCATCAAACGTAAGCTGCTTCGGTGGAAATAATGGCACGGCAAAAGCAACTGCAACTTTAGGCAATGCACCATACTCCTATGCTTGGTCGAATAGCGCCACAACCGATTCTATTTCCAATCTCAGCGTAGGCTCGCTCACGGTCACTGCCACGGATCAGGGCGGATGCACTGCAACGCAGAGTGTTACCATCACCGAACCGGGCGCTCTGATCGTTTCGATTTCATCAACTAACACATCAGGCTGCACTACTGCTGACGGCAGCGCAACTGCAACTGCCTCCGGAGGAACAACGCCTTATGATTATCTCTGGTCGAACAACGCAACAACAGCAACGATTTCCAATGTTACCGCAAACGATTACACAGTAACTGTAACCGATGCTAATAATTGTGTGATTGCAGACAGCATCACAGTAAATCAAACTTCTTCCTTGACTGTTGCTATCCCCTCATCAAATGATGCCAAATGCAATGGAGGAAGCAGCGGTACCGCATTAGCCAATGCAACGATGGGAAGCGCACCCTATACTTATGCATGGTCAAATGGAGCCACCACTGCGCAAGTTTCCAATTTGTCTGCAGGTTCACACACCGTTACTGCCACCGATCAGGGCGGATGTACCGCAACCGCTACAGTCACGATCTCTGAACCTGTCGTAATCTCTGTAACCACAACCGTTGTCAATCAGGTCAGTTGCTTTGGCGGCAATAATGGAAGCGCAACTGCAAATGCAACCGGAGGAACCACGCCTTACAGTTATGCATGGTCGAACGGAGAAACAAATGCTACTGCAGTTAACCTTACTGCCGGCTCAAAGGCTGTCACAGTCACTGATGCGAATAACTGCGCGATATCATCGGCAGCTCTAATCACGCAGCCTTCTGCTGCTCTTGCGATTTCGAAAGTAGTCACCCCGGTTTCATCATCTGGTGCATCGGATGGCGCGATAGATCTGACGGTAAGCGGTGGTACATTGCCATACACTTATTCCTGGTCAAACAGCAGCACGACACAGGATATTTCAAATCTCGCAGCAAATACGTACACAGTTACCGTCACTGATTCGAAAGGCTGTATGGCAACTGATTCAACTGTAGTATCTGAATCCGTTTCAGTTCCGTTATTGAATTCATCCAATGGAGTTAAAATCTACCCCAATCCAAACAAAGGAAATTTTGAAATTGATCTGGGTGAAAATATGAATGAAGATTTGCAGATCAGTGTGATAAATACGATGGGTCAGGTCATTTTTGAAATTGATGATGCGGATCTGATTCATGGAAAAGCAAACGTTCAGCTTATGCCTTCAATGGAGGGAACCTTCATTCTGAAGCTGGTTTCAGCAGATCAAACCCGCTGGGGCAGGTTTGTGATTTTGCAGTAACAAGGATACTTTACGTTCCTTGGTGACTTTTCGTGCAAATAATAACTTTTCAGAATTCCTAAAACAACCCGTTCAGAATTCCCGACTGCCAGTCTTCCCAGGTGTTTTTGTCGCGGTAGTCCTTAATCATCTTCTTGTATTCCGTCTGTATCGCAAAGTGTTTCAATAAAGATTTAGCAGGGCTTGCGAGACGGTTATTCGGATTTAGAGCGGCATCGAAAAGATTAGCTATTAAGTTTTCATCAAGGTAGTTCAATCTCTTCAAAGGCTCCATTGCGTTCGTTCTTGTTCTGAACTCGTATGACGGGCTGGTGAGGTTCACTAATTTCGGCATATACTTTTCCTTGTAAACCGAGCATCCGATCTCAAGCCATTTCACGCGAATGCCGTTGCTCATTCCGGTAACATTTTCTGTTGCTTCCATGTATTTTGAAATATTTTCAGGGAACAGTTCACAGAGTCGCTCCAAAGTATTTTCCACTACCCAGTAAGAAGAATCTGACAGTAATTTTTCAAAATCACCAAGGAGCTCGGCAGGTATTTGCGAGGCATTCTGGACAACAGCCAGCCGCACTTTTGAGTGCTTATCATTCAGCATCTCTTGAATAAGCGAATGAGCCAGTTCGGGAACCTGCGTGACGAGTTGCTTTACTATTTCAATCCGGTTCGCATAAAATTTTTCTTTGCCAAGAATTTCTGTAAGAAACTCTTTTTTACTCTCAAAAGGAAAATTGCCAAGGGCCACGAGTGCATCGTACCGGTCAATCATGTTGATTGCCTTCGCGGCCTGTGCTTGCAGCATCTCAAAGCTTTTCGGAAAATCAATGGTCTTGATGATCTCCCAATTCGGATCGAACAAGGCGTATTCAATTTTCTTTCCGCCTGAATTCGGAAGATCAACGATGTGAGTCTGCTCGTTGATCCAGACTTGCTTCCTGTCAGACGTTCCATCATCATAATACACCTCAAACCAGATCGGCATACGGAATAATCCAACCAGGTCATTTGTTTCATGAACCTGCTTCACCGTGAAGCGGGAGAATTTTCCATCTGAGTCAGACAGTTCTTCAAATCTTACTTCATAAGCAGGCTCTCCGCCCCGATACAGCCATTGATCAAAGAACCAATCGAGATTGACCCCAAGTGTTTCTAAAAATGCGATGTAGAAATCATGAGTATCAATATTCTGATAAGGATGCTTCTTTAAATAATGTGTTTGTGCACGGTTATATTCTTCCGCTCCCAAAACATATTTCATCATATCGAGCACAAGCGAGCCTTTTGGATAAACCCGCTCGCTTCCTGCGCTGGTGTGAACGATCGGATTATTGTCCCGCTTTGCGGCCGACCAAACGCTTTGCAACTCCTGCCTCCGGTTCCATTGAAAATGGTCTTCACCGAAAATACTTCGCTCAAAATGTTTTTGATAATGCGTTGCAAAACTTTCCTGCAGCCATGTGCCTTCACCGCTACGGGCAGTCACATAATCTCCGAACCACTGATGAGCCAGTTCGTGAGCATTCGTGCCGATATAATATCGGTCAAGAAAAGCTCTTTCGTCAATAAAATAAAAATCTCCGAAGACAGTGGCGGTGGTATTCTCCATCGCTCCATACATAAAATCCTGAACCGGTATCTGCGAATATTTTCCCCATGGGTACGGAACACCAAATTCCTTTTCCATCCAATCCATCATTTCTACTGAATAGCGGTAGGTTGGATCAACCCGCTCCGCGTATTCGGGGTAATACCATAACTCGATCGGCACTCCGCTCTTTGATTTGTACTTGGCAATTTTATATTTCCCGATACCGAGCATGATCAAATAGGGCGCATGAGGATGGGATATTTTATAATGCCAGAGCTTGTTGCCGTCTTTCAGATTTTTTTCCGAAACAAGTGTTCCATTTGAAAGCACTTTATAGTCTTTATTGAAAGTCACTTTCACCTCCGTGATTATTTTGTCATTCATATCATCAAAGCAGGGAATCCAATGCCTGTTGTCAATGCCCTGCCCTTGTGTCCAGATTTGCCTGCGGCTCATGTTGGTGGTGTCATT
>CAYOYI010000036.1:7954-16777 GCA_964408105.1 uncultured Chitinophagaceae bacterium
CCAGCCGATGAAGTAAATGCCTTTTCTGGGCTGCGCTTCATATTCAAGCGTCAGGTTGTGGCGTGATTCTCTTGCAAGGGATTTATCCGGCCTGATCACCAATCCGTCTTTCAGGCTTTCGAATTTCACCTCCTTGCCGTTCAAAGTCGCATTCTGAAGCTTTATTCCCGGAGCATCGAGAAAAAGCGAATCGGTGTTCTGCTGAAGCGTGCGGAAAGTATGCGTAACCTTTCCCTTCACGATACCCTTTCCTGTGTCGAATGAGACCTCAAGAAATAAGTGCTCCGTATCAAAATTCTTTTCCCGCGCACCGGCTTTTGTATCTTCCAGATATATCCGTGTTTTGGGCTGGCCTAAAAGTGTTGAACTTGATATTACAAGAATTACTAACCAGCAAATTTTATGGTTGAAAATTCTTTTGCTAAAAAACATTTCCGTATTTTTCGTAAAAAGTTTCCTCATAATTCAATTGTCCAGATTTGAATATATAATTAGCTCGTGGTGTTGGCAACAACAGAACCATTTCGTGAGGTAAGTTATAGATTTGGCGACAATTAACCTGAATTTAACTCGCAAAAAAGCGTTTGTATGAAAATTGTATTAAGATTTTTATTGGTGCTTAGTTGCACTATTGTCATGTTTATACATGATGTTAACGCGCAGCTAACAGGATGGCAGTATTCGTCTGTGGTTGAAATTTCAGAGCAGCAGGGCAATTCATATACAGATGACCAGTTCCTGTTCAAGATTAATACGGCTGATCTTATCCTGAATGGCATGATGCAAGCCTCAGGGGCCGATATAAGGTTCGCCACTGATTGTGACGGAACAAATTTGCTGAACTATTATATTGAAACCGGGGTCAACACAGCGAGCACCAGGATATGGGTAAGAGTTCCCGAGGTATTGCCATTTGCAGTTACTGAAATTTATTTCTTCTCTGGAAATCCTGCCGCAGCACCGGGTACGGACTTCAGCGGCACTTTCCCCAATGCACTTATTGTAACCTCTCCTTCGGTGACTACCTTATTTGGAGTCAATAATTACGATTGGTTTGAAGTGGAAGCAGGGGCAACAGTGAACATCCTTGGCGGAATACCGCTGACAATTAATTCCAACAAAATAAAAATTGATGGGGTGATTAATGGCGTGGGTAGGGGAGAATCAGGCGGTGCAAGCGCGGGAGGTACAGGTGCAGGATTGGGAGGGGCCACCGGTTCTGCAACTTCTTCTGATGGGGCCTCTGGAGGCGGTTATGGTGGTTTTGGTGGTATTGGTGGTTTTATCGGAGTTCCTGCTGTTCCTCCGGGCCTGCCGTATGGAAGTTCAACTACGCAGGTAATTGAAATGGGCTCAGGTGGTGGCGGTGGAATAGATTCAACCGGGGGGAATGGCGGAGGCTCGCTCACGCTTTCCGGATTTGATGTGGAAGTTTCCGGAACACTTAATATGAGCGGTGCAGGCGGAAGAGATGACCAGACCAATGCCCAGGGAACCGGTGGCGGCTCGGGAGGCGGTGTCTTAATATTTGCCCGTGAATTGGACTTTACCGGTTTGGCATCGGCAGATGGCGGTCCTGGCGGATCTGATCCATTGGTATTTCCGCTTTATGGAGGCGGTGGCGGAGGTGGAGGCGGAAGGATAAAGGCCTTCTACAACAACAGCGCAAACTTTGCCGGAGTATTCACCGCAGTCGGGGGTTTTCCAGGATGCTGTGGCATTGTTCCATCATTACCAGGTGATTCGGGAACAGTTTATACCGATTCAATACCGGAACTGTTCTCTCTTTCCGTAAACCCAATGATCTTCCGCGAGTCTCCAACCGTCTCTGGTGCTGATACAGTTTGTACTTCAACAACTGAAACTTATTCAGCATCCGTCATTGCCGGGAATACATATTTCTGGTCCGTAACAGGGGGCACTATTGCTACAGGCCAGTCAACCAGCCAGATTGATGTTGACTGGACAACAGCGGGAAGCCAAACGGTGACATTAATTACCACAAATGTTTTTCTCGGATGCTCGGATACGGTCGTGTATAGCGTGCTTGTGAGTGGAACTTTCCCAACCGCTTCATTCACATTCGGGCCAGCCTGTGAAGGAGCCGCTACTCAGTTTACCAATACATCGGTTGGTACGGTGGTCGCCTATTCGTGGAGTTTTGGAGATGGAAATACTTCATCCACGCAAGATCCTTCAAACACATACCTCGCTGCCGGAACTTACAATGTTACCCTGGAAGTAGTTTCCGATCTCGGATGCAGCGCATCGGTAACAAATTCGGTAACGGTTGATGCGTTCCCGGATGCGAGTTTCACTGCCAGCTCGGTTTGCCAGGGCTTTTCGACCAACTTCACCGGTGTTGCCGGAGGGGTAAGCTATGATTGGGATTATGGTGATGGAAATACCGGCACAGGGATGATTTCTGCCAATACCTACGCAGCAGCGGGAACCTATACGGTGACGCTTGATGTGACTTCAACGAATGGCTGCGTAAGCACCGAAACCAATTCCGTTACAGTAGCTCCAGCTCCCGTAGCGAATTTTGATTTCGTGAGCGCTTGCGAAGGCGACAATGTAGTATTCACCAACACGTCAAGCATTTCATCAGGTACGCTGACCTATTCCTGGGATTTCGGAGACGCATCAAATTCAACCCTTACTGACCCGACACGTAGTTATGCTGCATCAGGGTCGTACAATGTTACCTTAACCGCGACCTCAGGGTTAGGTTGCACTAATGCAAAAACCAAAACGGTTGCGGTTTACGAAATACCGGTAGCCGATTTTAGCGTGGCTCCCGTGTGTGAAGGCTCACCAAGTCAATTCGTTGACAACTCCAGTATTTCCTCCGGCTTCCTGATCTACGCATGGGATTTTGATGATGGTTCCCCGATTTCCAATCTGTCAAATCCAGCGCATACTTATGCTTCTGATGGTTCATACAATGTAACATTAACTGTGACATCCGATAAAGGTTGCAGTGATGGTGTTGCAAATACTGCTACAGTGTTTGAGCAGGCGGTTGCTTCTTTTTCAACCAGTAACGTGTGTTTTGGTGACAGCGCAACATTTACAAACACCTCAACCGGCCCCGGGCTTACTTCTCTGTGGGCTTTTGGCGATGGAAATTTGTCGGGCGTGGATAATCCAAAATATCTATACTTCTCTGCAGGAACATACACCGTCACGCTAACGGTGACTACTTCAGACGGCTGTGCCGCTTCTGTGCAGCAGACCATTGTGATCTATCCCAATCCGACCGCAAATTTTACAGCACCCGATGTGTGTGAGGGCAGTTCAACACAATTTGTAAATACTTCTACCATCTCCGGAGGGTCTATGAATTTTGATTGGAATTTTGGAGATGGTAATGGAAGCGTGCTGGATAATCCGCTTCACATTTATGCAGATACGGGAACATACAGTGTAACGCTTACAGTGACCTCGGATAACGGATGTATAAACTCGATAGTCAGGCCCGTGTCTGTGCTGTTACAGCCGGTTGCGGATTTTGATATACTACCCGGCTGCTTTGGTTTTGATAATGTCATCATTGATCTCTCGGTAGGTTATGACACCGGAGGATACTATGAAGTGGATTTCTTTAACAATGGCGTGTACGAAGCTGGGCCATTTTTTCCGGGAAATTCTTCAGTGAATGTTCCATCCGTTGGGGACATACCAACAAGAATTCGCATCACCAATCCGAACAGCCTTCCTTTTGGGTGCAGAGATTCAGTTGTAGAAATGCTTACGGTGAATGCCTTCCCCGTTGCAGATTATGCGGCTCCTGATGTTTGCTTTGGCGAGCCAATTACTTTTACAAACACTACCTCTTCGGTTGACACTAATTTATTGGGCGCACTTGCTTATCAATGGAATTTTGGTGACGGGAATACAACCTCAGATATTAATCCGACTCACGAATACGACAGTTCCGGAATTTTTACCGTCACGCTTATTGCAACTTCCAGCGAAGGCTGCTCCGACACTTTCAGCAATACACTGATCGTTTACCCGTTGCCTGATGCAGATTTCAGCACGGCCATCGCCTGCTTCAACAAGGATGTGCTGTTTTCAAATCTTACAACCATTCCATTTGGTACGCTCACTTATGATTGGGAATTTGGGGACAACGGTGTCGATACGGCAACAAACCCGACCCATGTCTATTCCACCATTGGAATTTATCAGGTTCATCTGACAGCAACTTCAGATGCCGGCTGTGTGGATGATACTATACAGGATATTACGGTTTATCCAACACCAACAGCCAACTTTATAGCAACTGAAGTTTGTGAAACGGATACAACAGAATTCACCAACCTTTCATCCATAGCTTCCGGTGGTCTCACTTATGTCTGGGATTTCGGAGACAGTTTTAATTCTGTTGACGAGGAGCCGACACACGTCTATGCCGATGACAGTACTTATACCGTGACACTTACCGCTATAAGTGATTCAGGCTGCACGGATACGAAATCAAGAAGCGTTGTTGTGAACGACAATCCTGACGTAACCTTTACTGCTGCTAACGTATGTGACGGAGACACCGTGTTTTTCAGCAACACGACAGTTGTAAACAACGGCTCAATCCTGTTTAACATCTGGAATTTCGGTGATGGCGGGGCATCATTTGATAAGAATACTTATCACGTCTATGATACCTACGGCACTTATAGCGCGTCATTAGTAGTGCAGACTGATAAAAACTGCAGGGACTCATTGGTTCAGGCGGTTATCGTGCACAAAATGCCTGACGTGATCGTGGTGCCTCAAAGTGCAGTGGCATTTTGTGACGGAGGAAGCGTTGATCTTGTAGCTCAGGCCTTCCCCGTTACCTCTACTTACACTTATTCGTGGTCAACATCCGAGGCGACACAATCTATTACGGTAGCTTCAACCGGCACGTACTGCGTAACGGCTACCGACCAGTTCGGATGTGCTGATGATGATTGCCAGGATGTCACCGTTTGGCCGCTGCTTTCGCTAACTGCAAAGCCCGATACTACTATCAGCAAAGGATATTCCGTACAGTTGCTTGCATCCGATGGATTTGGGAATTCTTATCAATGGTCTGCCAATCCTCCGGATCCGAGTTTAAATCCCAGCGAACAAAATCCGGTTGTTACCCCGTTGGTAACGACAACCTACACAGTGACAGCTACCGCAGATACCGCCAACGGATGTCCGAGCGCAAATGAAGCTTCCGTGACGGTCACCGTGAATGAAGATTATCTCGTTCGTGGCACCAACGTGATAACACCAAATGAGGATGGCAAAAATGACCGCTGGTTCGTTGAGAATATCCTCACCTATCCGGAAGCTGAGGTGCTGATTTTTGACCGCTGGGGCACGTTGGTCTATCAGAGAAAAGGGTATGATAATTCATGGGATGGAACGCATGAAGGCAAAGACCTTCCGCAGGGTACGTATTTCTTCGTGATCAAATTCGATGCGTCATCGAGGCTTTATAAAGGATCAGTTTCAGTATTGAGATAAAAAAAATTAAAAAAGAGATATGAAAAAGGCAGTAGTTATTTGCGCTCTGGTTTGTGTCACTGCTCTGGGCTTTGCTCAGCATGTACCGTTATACTCATTGAATTTTGACAACCGGTACGTACACAATCCTGCAAGAACGGGATTCAATGGAAATCCCGAATTGTACATCATGTACCGAAAGCAATGGCTTGGTTTTGAAGGCGCACCTGAAACACGTGCTTTGAGCTTTGATGTTGGTTTTAAAAAGGGTGGAGTAGGATTATACATCTTTAATGATGTTCTGAGCGGAATCAATAATTGGGGTGGAAATGTGAGTTATGCCTACCACATCACCACAAAGAACAACATGCACAAAATTTCCATAGGCCTTGCAGCAGGAATTCAACAGTATCGTTTTGATTGGAGCAAATTGTACGTTAAAGATCCAGGTGATGATTTGCTTCAAGGAGACAAGGGATTGGTATTCGATGGGTCGGCAGGACTTCATTATTTTATTACAAAAGGCCCTTATCTGAATTTAAGCTTGGGAATATCCGCACTTTCCGTATATGCGGTTGACCTGCAATTCCTGAATAACTCTGAGCCTTCCACATTATTTGTGAACAATCGCCAGTACATGGGCATGCTCTCAAACCGCCTGAAGTTGGTGAATGAAAAATTCATACTTGAGCCGATGGTGCTGGCGAGGATGACAGAGGCGCTCAACTGGCAAATTGAGCCGGGACTCTTGATTGGCTACAAGGACTGGGTCTGGGTGAGCGGCCTTTACCGCTACGATTATGGCGTAACCATTGGTGGCGGATTTAAAGTTCATGACGCGGTAAAAATCAGCTACGCCTATGACCTTCCACTAAATGACATACATGATTACACTCAAGGCACCCACGAGTTGATGCTCGGCATCATCTTCGGCACAAGGAAAGACATGGCAACGAAGAAGGAACTTGAAGAGCTGCGACAGAAGCTCATGCAGCAGGATTCCGTGCTGACAGAAGCCGTGAACGAGCAGGATAGTCTGCAAAATACAATTGATTCATTGAACAACAAGATTGAAAACCTGCAATACAAGATTGACTCCCTCGAATACACTATGGGCACTATGGAGATCAGCCTCGATGACAGCACGCTCGCTGAGCTGCTGAAATCTGCCGACCTCTCAGAGGTAGGTGGCATGAGTTCTGAAGTGCAAAAGATGAGGAAAGAGCTTGAAGACCTTAAGAAGCAGAAAGAGCAGATGCAGGAATCCATAGATCAGGCTAAGACTAAGGTGAAGGATATTGAATCAGAAATGACCGAAGAGCGCACGCGCATTGTGCAGGAAGAAGACCTCGAAGTGAAGCGCGGGCCGATGCTCGGTGATTACTTCATGGTGGTGGGCTCATTCCGCATCGAGGATAATTCATACAACTTCCAGGAAGACCTTAAGAAGCGCGGCTATGATGCAGGCGTGGTGTATGACAAGAAGCGCAAGTGGTATTATGTGTTCATCGCCCAGCCCAAGAGCATCAAGGAAGGCCTGAAAGACCTCTACAAGCTCCGCGAAGAAAATCCAGAATTCCACGATGCGTGGATACACATCATGAGCAAGAGCATGAGGTAAGCTGGTTTTATAAAACTTTAAAAAAGGGTTCGCCAAAACGAGCCCTTTTTTATTTCTCATTATCATGACACTTGATTCAGTAGTCCGAGATAAAAGCAAATTGAAATGCCATCTAACTTGGACGAGTCAAGATATTATGACAGCAAATGGCTTACAAGAACAAAACGATCAGCAACCCTAAGACACGGCATGACATCAGATTTTTACAGACCGCTAAAGACACGGGCGGAAAGCTTTTGGAGATGGAAGCAACTTATCATGACCATTCAAAAGAACCTGCCGCACATTATCACCCTTGCCAGGCGGAGGACTTTACCGTCCTCTCCGGTGAGCTTACGGTTCGCATTGACGGGCAACTGAAAGTGCTGAAGCAGGGCGACACTTTGCATATCCCTGCCAATAAGGTTCACTCCATGTGGAACAACTCTGACGAGAAGACAACTGTAAACTGGAAAGTAATGCCGGCAATGAATACCGAGTATCTGCTTGAAACCGCAAACGGGCTGGCAAGCGATGGCAAGACCAATGATAACGGAATGCCGAACATCCTGCAGGTGGCATTGATGGCGAATAAATACACCGATGTTTTCCGGCTTGCAAAACCACCGTTCGTGGTTCAGAAGATCCTGTTCATCGCGCTCACTCCGCTTGCTTACCTGGCAGGTTACAAACCAACATACAAGCAATACCTTGATTAGGCAACCTTCTGATCTCTGTAGCTCAAGGTGTAGGTATAATTCTCGTCACTGCCTGTGAAGGAGCACCGGTGCTTAAAATGGCTGATGAGATCACAGGCTATTCCTGCGTGACCATGCTTTCGCCCGTTACGGTAATATTTTTTGTGGTTGGATTTCCCTTGTAGTAAATATGGCTTTGCCCGGAAGCATCAGCGGTGAAATCATCTCCAGCGTTAACCTTTGCAGTTGATTGCCCGCTGGCAATCACATCGGTCTTCACCAGGCCGGTCAGGGCGTAGGCCTCGAGGGATGACTGCCCGGAAATATCGGCTTTGAGGTTTGAAGCGGTTCCGCTCAGGGTTAGTTTTGACTGGCCCGAAATGGTATGCTCCATGCTGTCGCTGTTCAGGCTCATGTTGCATTGGCTGCTCCCGGAAAGCCCTCCGGTGAACATGCCTGCGGTTTGGAATCCGCTGATCTGCACTTTGGTAGATGCCGAAAAGCTAAACCCGTTTAATAACGGCATGGTAATATCAATATCGAGGCCGTCTCTTGATTCCCTGTAGCTGGGGTAGCTGATCTTCAAAGTGCCGTTTGATACGGTCATTTGCAGCTCCGGTATATCATCCGCGCATCCCTTTGCCGAAATGCTGAATTCGTTGCCCTGTTCGATCGTGATACGATGCTGGTCACCGGCCTCGATCTTTGTAAAGCCTGATATCTCAAATGTTTTTGAAGATTCTTCCGTGCAATCTTTATCGCAGGAAACTATCATAACGCAAAAGCACAGGGCTGTCATAGCTGGAAGTAAAAAGTTTCTTTTCATTTTTTTTTGATCGCAAAATTGCTTTTTTCCCCGAAGCGGATGAAGGACTTTTTTTTCAAGCAGCGGAGCGGGGGGTGAGCAATGTTTAGACATTCATCTTGCCGTTTAATTTCATGAATCAGCCGGAGGCTGAATAATAAAAATCGCTCGGCTCTGAGTCGAGCGAGGGCTACAACCTGCGGTGATTGCTTCGCTCGTTCCTCGCCCGCAATAAC
>CAYOYI010000037.1:0-16576 GCA_964408105.1 uncultured Chitinophagaceae bacterium
CCCCCTCTCACTCTGTGGGGAAATCGGAGGAGTTCGGATTATGGTCCGGTTCCCCAGGTGGGGGAGTCGGTGTTTCGGTGTTAAGGGTAGAGTTTGTAGAGCATACGGGGAAACGGAATGGTTTCCCGGACGTGCTCGAGCCCGCAGATCCAGGCCACGCAGCGCTCGATGCCCATTCCGAATGCAAACCCGGTATAAACCTTACTGTCAATCTTACAATTTTCAAGTACCTGCGGGTCAACCATGCCACAGCCCAAAATCTCTACCCACCTGGTATTCTTGCAGACCGGACATCCTGTTCCTCCGCAGATGAAACAGGAAACATCCAATTCTGCGGATGGCTCTGTAAAAGGAAAGTAGGATGGGCGTAAACGTATCTTGGTTTCTTTTCCGAAAAACTCCTGTGCGAAATACAACAGTGTTTGTTTCAGGTCTGCAAAGGACACGTTCTTGTCTATATACAAACCTTCCACTTGCTGAAAGAAAGCATGCGAACGTGCGGAGATCGTTTCGTTTCGAAAAACACGGCCGGGACAAATGACACGAATGGGAGGTTTCTGATTTTCCATCACGCGCACCTGCACATTGGAGGTATGGGTACGCAATAACCAATTTTGATCTTCGGTGACAAAGTAAGTATCCTGCATGTCGCGCGCGGGATGATCAGGGGGAAAGTTGAGTGCAGAGAAATTATGCCAGTCATCTTCGATCTCCGGACCGTCAGCAACCGTGTACCCGATGCTACCGAATATTTCGATGATCTTCTTGCGAACGATAGAAACCGGATGACGCGAACCCAACTCAATCGGTTCACCCGGCATGGTGAGGTCAAGGCCTGTAGCTTGCTGCTTTGCGGAGGCTGATTCTAATTGCGACTTAATGGCTTCATACTTTGATTCGGCTTCCTGCTTCAGAGTGTTCAGCAACTGTCCGAAGTTCTTGCGCTCTTCGGCAGGCACATCTTTCATCAATGCGAAAAGGTCTTTCAGCTTTCCCTTGCTGCCGATATACGCAATGCGGTATTGTTCTAATTCGGTAGCAGTCTTGACATCAAGCTGCTTAATCTCATCCAGCATCTTTTGTGCAGTTATAAAAGCTTCGTGTGTATTGGTCTCCATAAGAATCGGGTTCTAAGATAGGAAGTTTCGGAGTTGGCTATGAAGTATAATGTTGTGAGTTTGTACTTAACCTATCAGAAAATTCATTTCTAATAAGTATTTTCAAGTTTATGCAAAAGTCCAGAATTGGTGAATTATTCATGATAACCGGCATCATCAACTTAGTTCATGCAATAATTGTGAAATTATTTTTAGATGATCCGGATTTAGGGGAAAATTTTAAAAATTATAATAACACATTCTATGCTCATGAGATTTATATTTGGATAGGTATATTATGGATAGCTTTTGGCATTTTGTATTTTATTATTCCTAGAATCACTATGGTTTTTGTAAATTCAAAAAACCTCTCAAGACATTTTTATTTTACACTTCCTTTTGTAATGATTCTCATGTCAATTCCGGTATTGGAAAAATACTTGCCCTCAGATTCTTACAGTCAAGTTTTTGTTGCGGTGATCACCATAATTGTCGGTCTTTCTTTTATACTATTCATAGTAGGAAATCTATTCTTAATTGTTAGTATCTTCAGCATTGTTCTATCTTTCATTTTTGGTGAAACAGGAAACTCTGATCGTGGAGATTAAGGTCCAAACAAAAATTTCTTTTCAGCACTATTTCCTTATAGTTCTTTACCTCTTTTATACTCGGCCTGTTATGCTTTTGATAGGTTTTATTGGTGTTTTGAATGTTATCCTCCCGTTGCTGTATTTTACTAGAGTGATTAATATTTTTGACACCCCTCCTTATGTTGCCTTGCTTTTTGGATTTGGCATAACAATAGGAGTTCCTTCTGCATTAAATGCAATAGCAAAAAGAAGTTACAGTTCGGATGCAAATCTGAAAGAACATGTTACTTACGACTTCCTAGAAGAACTCATTAAGATTGAGGGAGAGTCATTCTTTACCACATTAAAGTGGGATAAGATATTCAAAGTCAAGGAAATTCCCGGATGGATATTAATTTATCCAGACCAGATAAGATATTTGCCAGTTTCTAAAACAGCTTTTTCACAAAAACAACTTTCCGAATTAAAGAAGTTTATCAAGAAAAAGAAAAAATAACCTTGTAAAAGAAACAAACAACTTACGCAATGCTGTTGTCGGCAGCGTTATTAATAGTCGAAAGGAAGTCTCAGAACTTCCTGCTATAATTCGGAGCTTCTTTGATGATCGCCACATCATGCGGGTGGCTTTCGGCAATGCCTGCCGGAGATACTTTGGTGAGGCGGGCTTTTTTAAGAGCGGGAATATTCTTTGCGCCACAGTAACCCATGCCGGCACGCAGGCCGCCAACATACTGGTACATCACTTCCGCGAGCGTGCCCTTGAACGGCACACGCCCAACGATGCCCTCAGGCACGAGCTTCTTGATGTCATCCTCCACATCCTGGAAGTAGCGGTCTTTGGAGCCTTCCTGCATAGCTTCGAGCGAGCCCATGCCACGATAAGATTTGAACTTGCGCCCTTCGAAGATGCTGGTCTCGCCCGGTGATTCTTCGACACCGGCAAAGAGCGAACCCGCCATAATGCAATCCGCGCCCACCGCAATGGCTTTCACAATGTCACCTGTGTAGCGAATGCCGCCATCGGCAATAAGCGGCACTTTTTTAGAAGCCAGAACGGAAGCGGCTTCTGCTATGGCAGTGATTTGCGGAACGCCAACTCCAGTAACAACGCGCGTGGTACAAATCGAACCGGGGCCAACCCCAACCTTCACGGCATCAGCGCCCGCATCAGCCAATGCTTTTGCGCCTTCGCTGGTCGCAACATTTCCTGCAATCACCTGCAAGTCTTTGAATTTCTTTTTTACTTCTTTCAGCGCATTGAGCACGCCACGTGAATGTCCGTGAGCAGTATCTAGCGTGATAACATCAACGCCAACGTTCACCAAACCACTTACCCTGTCAAACATATCGCGCGTAACACCAACCGCAGCGCCCGCCATCAACCTTCCGTAATTGTCCTTGCACGCGTTGGGATAGCTCTGCACTTTGATGATGTCCTTGTAAGTGATCAACCCGACCAGCTTCCCCGAACGATTCACCACCGGAAGCTTTTCGATGCGATATTGCTTTAGAATTTTTTCAGCTTTCTTCAGATCAGTACCTTCCGGTGCGGTGATAAGATTTTCCTTAGTCATCACCTGCGATACCGGCTTAGAATAATTCGTTTCAAAGCGCAGGTCACGGTTGGTGAGAATACCCATGAGCTTGCCGTTCTTGTTCACGATCGGAATACCTCCTATACTGTGCTCACGCATAATGTTCAGCGCCTCACCCATCGTAGCGTTTTCCGAGAGCGTAATCGGGTCAATGATCAGCCCGCTTTCGGAACGCTTCACACGCCTCACATGCTCCGCCTGCTGGTCAATCGTCATGTTCTTATGAATGATACCGATGCCGCCCTCTTGGGCTATTGCAATCGCAAGCTTGAATTCCGTGACAGTATCCATCGCAGCAGATACGATGGGAATGTTAATCCGGATGGTTCTGGTTAATTGGGTTGTCGTGTCAACTTCGCGTGGGAGAACTTCAGAGTAGGCGGGAAGTAAGAGCAGGTCATCGAAGGTTAGTCCCTCACCGGCAAATTTTCCCTTCGATAGCATCATTTCCGAAAAATTTGCACGCAAATATAAAAAGGATTGCGGGAAGATTTATAGATGATTCGATAATTTGGTGATTCGATGATGGCTGGCAGAAGGTTTCTCAGCTACATGGAACATCATTTGGAACAGGTGTTTACCTGATAAGCGTGATTGCTCCAGAATGAACCGTTTTATCCGGGTCATTCAGTTTCAGGATATAATAGTAAGCTGCGGCAGGCAGTTCTCCTCCATTTTTGGATGTGCCGTCCCAGTTGTTGTTGTACGGCTTAGCTTCGAATACTTTATTTCCCCAACGGTTAAATATCTGAACTTCGTTATCGGGGTAACTTGTTAGCCCGTCAATTATCCAGAGATCATTTGTGCCATCTCCGTTGGGAGAAAAAATATCGTAGATGATGAGCGTGTCGCAATCAATGGTTCCGCTGGAATCTGCTGAAACAAGAATCGTGTCGCTTCCGGAACAATCGTTTTGGTCAGTTACGACAAGCGTGTAAACGCCTTCGGAAATGTTTTGCAATGAAGCAGTAGTCGCGCCTGTGTTCCACACGTAAACATAAGGCTCGGTTCCGCCCGTAACCGTAACCGTTATTGCACCGTCATCCCTACCCGGACAAGTAACATCCATTACTTCTTCAGCGATCAAAAGCCCTCCTCCCACTGCAACAACTGCACTATCCATCCTTAGACATGATAATGAATCGGTAACAGTTACGCTATATTCGCCCGGAGTCAGATTAGTGATAATATCCGCTGTATCACTGGTATTCCAAACAAATGAGTATGGCGGAGTTGTTGGTGACAGCACATTCACCTGCACGCTTCCGGGTTCAGACCCGTCACAAGATGTGTTGGTAACAACCAATTCGATCTGATATTGGGAAACAGAAGTCAGCGCAATCGAGGTATCACGTGTGCAGCCGTTTGCATCGGTAACGGTAACATCATAAACTCCGGGTGATAAATTCTGGATACTTAAAGACGTATCAAGATTGCTCCAATCAGCCGAGTAAGGAGGCGTGCCGCCAGCCGGACTTAATTTTATTCCACCATTATTGCCGTCTTCGCACAGTGTTTTCGTGATGCTGGTGTTGAAAGTTATTTGAGGTAAAGAGCCGACCGTGACCGATGCGGAAACCGTGCAGTTGTTATTATCAGTTACCGTAACCGAATAGGAACCGCTGGCAAGCCCAGTAAGATTTTGACTGGTTGCGCTGGTGTTCCAGAGATATTGAAACGGACTGGTGCCTCCCGTAGTGCTCAATGAAATTGAGCCGTCATCTACTCCGGGGCATGATGTTGAAACTGGCGTGAGCGTAACCGTGTAAGTTCCCGGTGCCGTCAAAACAAAAGACAGCGTTTTTGTGCAACTATTATTATCAGTTATGGTAACGGAATAATTTCCTGACGGAATATTGGTAAGGTCTTGTGTTGTTGCACCGCCTGTCCATGAATAAGAGTAAGGCGCAGTTCCTCCGCTTACCGACAGATCAATCGCACCTGTGGGTGTGCCGCAACCTCCGTTGGTGATTGCGCCAGTGGCCGAAATTGAATCAGGTTGGGTGATAGTTGCAGTCAATACTGAAACACAACTATTGTTATCAGTGACGGACACTGTATAGCTTCCCGGAGCTAATCCGGAAATATCCTCCGTTGTGGCGCTGTTTGTCCAGGCGAATGTGTAAGGAGACGCGCCACCGGTGACAGAAATATTTATGGCACCGTTACCGGCACCGTAACATGAAATATTAGTTTGCGATGCCAGCGTAACCGTTGCCCCTCCCGAAGATGAAATTGTAACCGATGCAGTAGCCGAGCAATTATTATTATCACGAACGGTGACGGTGTAGTTTCCGGGCGCCAAACCGCTGATGGAAGCAGTGGTTGGGCCGTTGCTCCAGACATAAGAATAGCTGGGTGTGCCTCCGCTGGCGGTGACAGATGCTGTCCCGTTGTTTCCAGCGCAGGTAGCATCGGTCTTGGAGGTGCTTAAATTAATTGCCGAAGGCGAGGTTATAGTTACGGTTGTGGTGCCCGTGCAATTATTTGCATCAGTGGCAACTATAGTGTAGGCCCCTGCAGCAAGTCCGCTTTGTGATGCTCCATTCAAACTTCCAGGCTGCCAGTTATAGGTGTATGGTGTTGTTCCTCCTGTCGCATTCACTGTTGCGCTGCCATTGGAAGTTCCTGGGCAGGTGTTGGTTTGGGTGAGAATGTTAACCGTGATGGTCGGGCAGACCATTGTGGAGCAATTAGGTAAATTAGCTGCGCTTGTAATTAAGAATGAATTCACCCCGCTGTCCCGAACTCTTAGAGGGAAAGTGCCGGGAGGTGTGACAGTTGTGCCGGTTGCGAATGTTGTCCACGTAGTGTCGGGAAATCCCGGGCATAGAGGATTGCATATTCCAAAAAAGCATTGTGTGCAGTTTTGGAATGGAACTCCGCTTTCCCACGTATGCGGACCCGTACCGCCAGAAACGGTATATTGTCCATTAGTTTCTATGCAAACCGACAGCATCGCGCAATCGTTAACCACAATCGTGATCTGGTCACTCCCGCAAGCAAGAGTATGAGTGATAGTATGAGTACCCGGTCCGGCTACCGCAGGACTAAATGCCCCGGTTGATGCGTTGGTAATTCCGGTACCGCTCCAGGTTCCGCCAGATGATGTACTTGATAGGGTAACCGGTGCATCTGTGTGACAAAACGGGCCTGCCGGGCAGGCAGTGGCATCACAACATACCAAAGGAAAAGGAGCACAAGCGCCCATGTTTAGTGATTGCACATAACCTGTCCGGTTGACAGTAGAGGAAGTGCCAGTGGCTCCGCAAACAATCACATCTCCGTTTGTGCTTACTTCTACATCGAACACTCTGAAAGGAAGATTTACGGAAGTAATTACGTTCAGGTTTGCATCGTATTTTATCACCCTGTCAGCAGAACCCACGTACACATTGCCGCAGTCGTCAATATCAATACCGTTATTGCCGGGCTGATTAAAATTGAGAAGCGCGACAGTGGTAGAAATTCCACCCGGAATTGGCGCTGAACTAATTATTGCACCTGTGTTTAAAGAGCGCTTGTGCACGGTGTTCCCGTTCTGAGTATAAACAAACTGATCATTTGCCTTGATAGCGCAAATACCTGCGTTGCCATTGTTTGGGCGGTAGTTTTCGGATTTGTAAGCAAATTCATAAGTTGACTTTCGCGCAAAAAGCGGCTCCGAGGAACATGCGTTGAAATTCTGATTGATCGCGCCAATAGTGTCATGAGTCAGATAATAATATTTGGCATTCTTAGACGAACTTATTGCGCGCACTTCATTCGGATCAATCACCGGCAGTCCAAGAAGTGTATAGGAGCGAACTCCTGTAACATTTATTATGGATCCTGAAGCGCTTCCATTGTTGGTATTGATATCAAAAATCACTCCATGACTATTGTTGATAAGCAACGGATTCAATCTTGTGCCACCTACAATGAGCCTTGTCTGGTCACAGTTAAAGGCAATAGACCAATATTCATCAAGCGCACCACCATTGGCGCTCCAGGTCAATCCTCCATTGGTGTTCACCTTATGCATGGCAGCGACCGAACCGTTAGTAACGTAACTATTCCCGGCTAAATCTGTTGCCAACGTTCCCAACCAATCACCATCATTGGTTGTATCCCAGGGAGTGACATAAGTCCATTGGAGAGCACCAATGGAATTGTATTTTCTTAAACGCATTGGCGCATCTCCTCCAATTATATAAACGTTACCCGCTGCATCCCTTTCACATTCCCAAACACAATTTGAATTTGACAAGGTTGGAGTTTGCACCCAGGGGTCAATCACTACCTGCTTTGAATGATTGTATTTTCCGAGCTGAAAGGAAATAGTGGCGCCTGATTGAATAAATTGTGAAGAAATCCTTTTGGAGTTATTATCTGCATAAAAAGTAACCGGCTTGTGCTCAATGATCTCACCAAGAAAAGTCGGAATGATGATTTGCCCTTCACCAGTCAGGCTTACTTTTTCAGCATATGAATATTTCATCTTCAATAGTGATGCATCTGCCCCGGGATGAAGTATCACCGAATATTTCAAACCGATCTCATGATGAAAGACGTATTCAATATCAATCCCCGGATAGAGGTTTTTATAAACTATCTTTTCAAATCCCCTGACGTTATCAAAAGTGTAAGCTGAAGACTTGTCCGGTTTGAGGAAAGAATAAGTGTGATAATCTGCAGTGACCTTTTCTCCGATCAACTCCGCATAAGGATTGGCCCCATCCCATGTGAAATGAACCACTTCGTATTCCTTGAGCAGCTTCGGCCTGGTTCGGTCTCCCTTTTGCCGGTTGGGATTCTTTACTTTTCTTTCGACATAATACGTCACTCCCTGCCGGGTGAAGAAAATTTGCAATTCACCGTGATCAACAGCATACAGAATTTCGGAACCGGGTAATTTATTTCTGCTGTCAAACTGGCCTTTATTCTCTATAAAGGATTTTGAGGATTTGGCTGAGGAAATCTGCCAATTGTTGATGGGTTGGTTTTCTAAATCTCCCAATTGCGGAAACGGCACCTGGGATTGCAGAACGAGTGCAAACAGCACTGCACAAAAAGGTAATAGTTTTTTCATAAATGCTTATCGCTGAAAACGGGATTGAAAATACGGAAAAGCCGCAGTTCATTCAAAGCCGGCCAGCTAAATAACTATCGAATCAGGGTCACACCTCCTGAATGAACCGTCCCCTTTGCATCGTTCAGCCTCAAAATAAAATAGTAAGCCGCGGAAGGCAGGTCACCTCCATTTTTTGAGGTGCCGTCCCAGTCATTATTATACGGCTTGGCTTCGAATACTTTATTTCCCCAACGGTTAAATATCTGGACTTCATTGTTGGGGTAACTTGATAATCCATCAACAACCCAAAGGTCATTAGTGCCATCTCCGTTGGGAGAAAAAATATCGTAGATGATGACCGTGTCGCACGCTATAGTTCCGCTGGAATCCACTGAAACGAGAATTGTGTCGCTTCCGGAACAATCGTTTTGGTCAGTTACGACAAGCGTGTAAACGCCTTCGGAAATGTTTTGCAATGAAGCAGTAGTCGCGCCTGTGTTCCACACGTAAACATAAGGCTCGGTTCCGCCCGTAACCGTAACCGTTATTGCACCGTCATCCCTACCCGGACAAGTAACATCCATTACTTCTTCAGCGATCAAAAGCCCTCCTCCCACTGCAACAACTGCACTATCCATCCTTAGACATGATAATGAATCGGTAACAGTTACGCTATATTCGCCCGGAGTCAGATTAGTGATAATATCCGCTGTATCACTGGTATTCCAAACAAATGAGTATGGCGGAGTTGTTGGTGACAGCACATTCACCTGCACGCTTCCGGGTTCAGACCCGTCACAAGATGTGTTGGTAACAACCAATTCGATCTGATATTGGGAAACAGAAGTCAGCGCAATCGAGGTATCACGTGTGCAGCCGTTTGCATCGGTAACGGTAACATCATAAACTCCGGGTGATAAATTCTGGATACTTAAAGACGTATCAAGATTGCTCCAATCAGCCGAGTAAGGAGGCGTGCCGCCAGCCGGACTTAATTTTATTCCACCATTATTGCCGTCTTCGCACAGTGTTTTCGTGATGCTGGTGTTGAACAAAATGTCAGACGGTTCGTCAACTACGGCCGTATCAGTAGCGATACAATTGTTGTTATCCCGCACAATGAAGACATAAGTTCCGCCAGCAACACCTGTTATATTTTGGGTGGTGGCGCCATTGCTCCAGTTGTACTGAAAAGGCGGAGTGCCACCATTGATTGAGGCAATTACCGAACCATCGGCTACTCCCAAACATGATGCATCATCGGGCATCAAAGTCACGGTGAAATTTCCCGGAGCATTCACAGTAAATGATTTTGTCTCGATGCAACTGTTATTATCACTAACACTAACTGTATAGTTTCCGGCTACAATGCCATTTAAGTCCTGTGTTACCGCTCCGTTTGACCATAAGTATGTGTAAGGCTGGTTTCCACCGCTTACCGATAAATCAATTCCACCTGAGGGAGTGCCGCATCCAGCATCCATCACTAGGCCGGAAACCACAAGAGGAGTTGATGGCTCACTGATGGTAACGCTTAATGTTCCTACACAACTTACATTGTCTGTGACTGTCACAGTATAATTTCCACCGCTTAATCCTGAAATGTCCTGTGTGTTGGCGCCTCCGGTCCAGGAGTAGGTGTAAGGGGACGTTCCACCGCTAACATTGATATCAATTGCCCCACTGCCTGCACTGTAACATGCCACATCAGTTTTCGAAGCGAGCGTTACAGTTGGTCCTCCGGTTGAGTTTATACCTACAGTAGCGCTTGCTGAACAGGCTGCTGTACCAGAAGCCGAGCTAAGCTCAATATCATCAATCGTAAATCCGGGATCGTCACCCTGCGTATTATTATCATTCACCCAACGAAAGCCGATACGGAAATCTGCTATGTTTTCATACGTGGCAGGAAGCGAAATTGTGGCTTGCGTACATGTGGCAGTGCCGGAATATTGAGTTGGAAGATCTGTCCATGATGAACCCCCGTTATTGCTCAGCCGCACCAGCCCATAGTCAAGCCCGCTCTCTCCACCAGCCATGTACCAGAAAGTAAGCGTAATCCCGCTTTTGCCGATAGTGGAAATGTTAGGTGAAGTAACGTACTTGTCGGTAGCGGCATTGGAAAAAACAGGCACCCCCATATCATAAACACAAGACCCGGCACTTCCAAAACACGGAATTCCGCTACCACACGTAACATGTAAATAATTCCCTCCTGACCCGTTGGCAGGACATTGCGAGCAATCGCTGTAATTATTATTTATGATCCATTGGTTGGCATTGGCCTGATTCGCACCCGGACCATTGAGGTTAAGCGTCCAGCCGGTTCCACCGGAGGAAAAATTTTCTGACCAAAATGTGTTGGTTCCTGTGGTGCCGCTTTCAACCACGGTAACCGTATAAGTTCCCGCGCATAGTCCTGTTATTGATGACGTAGTTTGCCCTCCTGACCATGCATAGCTGAACGGGCCAGTGCCGCCAACCGGGGTTGCGGAAACTGTTCCATCACAAACTCCGCAAGATGGATTGATAAAAGATGTATTCACCGTAAACCCGGATGTTTGAGTAACATTAATTGAACCCATAGCTGAACAACTATTAGCATCATGAACAGTAACAATGTAGGTTCCGGTGGTAAGATTTGATATGCTTGCAACGGTCGCGCCATTTGACCACAAATAGGTGAACGGACCTGTTCCGCCACCGGGAGTCGCAACTGCGCTGGTCCCGCAACTCGTGCTTGATGAAGACAAAGAAACCGTTAGTGTTTGCGGCTGTGTAATTGAAAAAACTTTTGATACAGTACATCCATTAGCATCGGTGGCTGTTACGGTATAACTTCCTGCGCTTCGATTGCTCAGGGTTGCACCTGTAGCTCCGGTTGACCACACGTAATTATAGGGTGAGGCGCCAGCGGTAGCATTCACCGTAATCAATCCATCGCTGCCACCAGAGCATGAGACATTTTTTTGAGAGGCAACATCAACCATGATAATAGGACAACAGACAGCCGTTTGAATAACCTCCACATCATCAAGGTAATAGTATGCATGTGAGTTAACGGAATTCCCATTTACACAGGTGTATGTAGTGCTGGCATCGTTCTTAAAATTCCCTATAGTAATATACCTTTCACCTCCCGTTGCAGTGTAGCTCCACTGCAGTTTTGTCCAACCGGAAGTGTCGGTGATGGCAGGTCCGTTATACTCAAGCTGAGGAGAGAATGGCAAAACAGAAGAAGATCCTACGGTTGTGCAACTTATATTTATAAGTGTATTGGAAAAATAAACACCAATATCATCAGTTGCAAATTTTACATTATCAGGCAGACTGACATAAAACGATACACAATAAGTTTGTCCGGCAATCAGCGGGCTTGATAAAGTTCCTTCGGCATATTCTCTCCATCCCGTAGGTATGTTGGTGCATCCGAATATTGTAAGAGGAAATCCATCGTACAAAATCATGCCGGCATAGCCTATTCCGGTGTGCGCAGCCTGGTAGCCTAACAGATTTTGAGGAACGCCCGCACCGCCAAATAAGCTGCAGCTATTATAAAGATCGCTTGTAGAACAGGTGTCTCCTATTAAATTTATATACGGGCTTTGCCAGTTCACCGCTTTATCAAACTCACTGATACTCTGGGGACAGGAAGTATAATTTTCAAAGCTCGGATTGAGCACTAAATTCTGGGCATTAAGTTCGGAACTCAAGCCTATTACTTTAGCAAAAATGACCCAACCTATAAGGAGCCTGTTCATCGTACCGGAACGGTTTATGCTTTAGCGGGGATGTGAAGATACTTTAAATTTTGACGAAAAATCCACAGAGTACGTGGTGGCAGGTTGGTTAATGCTATGCGATACCGTGGCTGATAGCATAGCGAATTAGACCCGCGATGCTTTTTATGCCCAGCTTTTTTGAGATGTTGTATCTGTGAGTATCCACGGTTCTGCGGCTTATCTTCAGCTTATTGGCGACTTCGGCATAGGAGAAATCATTGCTCAACAAGCGGAGAATTTCTTCCTCTCGTTTTGACAGCACCTTGCTCGCATCCTGGCTTCCGTTAGTGTCTGTGTTGCCGGAAACTACATTGAAAATGACCTTGTCGGCAATCTCACGCGAGACATATTTCTCACCACGCATCAAAGTGGTGATCGCCTCAACAACCTCATTACGGTCGGCTGCTTTCAGCAAATAACCGTCTGCTCCAGCCTTGAGCATATTCAGCACTTTATATTGGTCGTCATAGATGCTGAATGCCAGAATTTTTGTTTGCGGAAAATCTTTCTTGAGCCTTTTTGCCGTTTCAATCCCGTCAGGGCCGGGAATATTCAGATCAAGGATCACCAGGTCGGCCGGACGGGTAGAAAGCATTTCAGCCGCTTCATCACCGGTTTCGGCTTCTCCGATGACCTTAAGGTTGTGTTCCAGTTGAAGAATGGACTTCAGGCCATACCTTACAGCGGGGTGATCGTCACAAATCAGGATTGAGGTAGGGTTTTGCATGGTGACAAACTTAATCCCACAACCCTGCATTCTTAATGGACAAGTGTCCTATTATTTTGTAGGAATTGTCCTACAATTTTTAATGCTTTTTACGTAGTCGGGGAATCGGTAATATTTAGCAACTCATGTTCGGAAAGATACTGAGCGATCTCTCCGTAAGTATTAATGTTCAGCTTGGTTTGAATCCTTTTTTTGTAAGTGCTCACGGTTTTAATGCTCAGGAAAAGTTCGCGGGCGATCACTCCTACCTTCTTTCCCTGTCCAAGCTTAATCAGCACTTCAATTTCCCGGTCGGAAAGCAATAGGTGCGGAGGAACTCCCTTTTTTGCCGATACAATTTCTTCAAACAGAAGATTCATCATGCACGGGCTAACGTATTTATCACCTCCTGCTACTATTTTTATTGCCTGACTCAAAACCTCCGGTGCGCTGTCTTTATGCAGGTATCCATCCGCTCCCGCTTTTATGGTGCGGATGGCAAACTGATCTTCAGGGTACATACTTAATACCAAAACCCTGATTTCGGGATAAGACAGCTTTACCTGTTTAAGCACTTCGATGCCTCCTCTGCCGGGCATGGAAATGTCAAGGATGATGATGTCAGGCTTTACAGTTTTTAGTTTCTTCAGCAAAGCCTCTCCGGATGATACGTCTGCAAGCACGTTAAACTTAGGATCAGTCTGAAGGAGTTGCCTCAGTCCCAGGCGCACTATTTCATGATCATCACAGAGGACAATTTTTATCATTTTTTAATCACTGCATTTAGTGAGAAAACACACTTCACCTTTGTCCCCTTCTGCGGCTTTCCTTTCACGCTGAAATCACCATTCCATGTCTTTACACGCTCTTTCATCCCGAAGATTCCATACCTGCCGGGATGGTTAATATCTTTTATCAGCGCCCCCTTGCCATTATCTTCAACGGTCAGGAGCAGATCATCCCTTTTTACTTTCAGCACAACAGAAATTTTCGATGCACCGGAATGTTTAACTGCGTTGGTAAGTGATTCCTGAATTATCCGGAACAATGATATGATAAACTCCTGCTGAAATTTCAATCCCCAAATATCGTGCGTAAATGTGCAGTACGGAGGCCCGCTATCATTAATGGTCTTTATTTGCCATTCAATAGCCGGAATAAGACCCAGTTTGTCCAGTACAACCGGCCTTAGCTGATGCGCCAGCTTCCTTGCTGAACTTATGGTTTGACTGGTAAGGTCAATCAGTGTTTTTACTTTGTCAACTACAACGGAAGAATCTTCACTTGATTTATTCCGGTCAAAATATTGCTGCAGCCAGAACATGCCGAGTTTGATTGCGATCAGTTCCTGTCCCAACTCGTCATGGATTTCCATGGCTATGTTTCGCTTCTCCTCCTCCCGAATTGTATCTAAGCGGTTGTAAAGCATCTTCAGCTTTTCGCTGGTTTGGCGGATTTCGTCTTCCGCCTTTTTTCTGTCAGTGATGTCATAGGCCATGATGATAAGCTCTTCTGACTTCTCTTTAGACTTAATGGGCGCAACCCTCAGATTGAACCACATTTTTTCGCCCAAAGGGTTTATTGTCGAGAACTCAAGTGAACCCGGGATGTTTTTTCTGGCATTCCTCAATAGCGCTTTTAGCTCCTTATCAGTGGTCAATGATGGCTTAACAAGATCGAAAGCATTCCTCCCCAACACCTGATCGGGCTTCAGTAACCTTAAGTGATTTATAAAGGTTATCCTATTATGCTTATCAATGGTTGCTATATATTGAGGAGCACTCTTCACAAGCGAACGCCACCTTTCTTCGGAATTGCGCAGTGCCGATTCAGCCTCCTTCTGCTTTGTAATATCTCTGATCAAGATGAGCAACTCTCCTTTAGTATAAGGTGCGATCCTGGCCTCAAAAAAGGAATCCCGTCCGTTTTGATCTTTGCTCAAAAAATATTCAAACGATTGCACTTGCATTGTTTTGAGCGCTTTTCTGATAAGCCTCATAGCTGGTTTGGCAATGTTTGGAGGCAGGGTTTTACTGATCGGTTTTCCAATGAATTGTTCAGGAGGGAATAGTGGTTTAAATCCCATGGCGGCTTTAAAATCAAGATAAATTCCATCTTTGGAAACCCTGAACAACATATCGGGAACTGCCTCCACCAAAGCTCTGTTTTGCTGTTCGCTTTGCGAAAGCGCCTGTTCGGCCTGTACGCGCTCGGTAATGTCCGTAACCGACCCGACAAAACCCGAAAAATTCCCTTCATCATCAAAATCGGGCACTGCTTGTCCGTAAACATAAGTGACTTTGCCGGCCGGTGTTTTAAACCGAAATTCAATCCTTGAAACCCCTTTACTCTTTACCGCCTCATTCCATTCCCGTTTTATTTTCACCCGATCTTCCTGATGAACAACGTTTAACCACTTTTTGCCCAGCGCTTTTCTGGATGAAATCCCCGCCATTTCACACCAGTTTTTATTAACATATATACAACGCCCATTGATGTCAGACTTAAAAATGCCGACAGGAGAAACTAAAGCCAGATGCATGTAATCTTTCTCCTGCTCCCGCATCCTGCGCTCCAGCTCTCTTTTCCGGGTAATGTCAATTACTGTTCCGCGAATGAACTTCCCAAGCGGAACCGGAAATACATTAAGGCGCACTTCACTTAGGAAAGTTGTGTTGTTGGCGCGCTTAAATGTCCACTCGAAAATAGGATTGCCGCCTTTTAAGGCTTCCCTGACCCAGTTATTCCCCTTTTCTTTTGACAGGCTGCCGTCAGCCTGATATTTTGGACTTAACGCTGTGACCTTTAACTTCAGCAATTCATGCCGATTGTAACCAAACAATCTGCAAGTGCTTTTGTTGAAATCAATAATCTTGTCATTTTTTACATCGATAATAAAGATTGTTTCTGGAGCCGTTTCCACCAGATTTTTATACCGCTCATCGGTTTCACGCAGCGCCTGCTCCAGCTTTTTCTTTTCTGTGATATCAACCGCAGTCCCGCGAATTAGCTTTCTGTCATAGGGTGGAAATCTGACAAGTCGCTCTTCGCAGGTAATCAACTCGCCTTTTGCATTCTGATAGGTCCATTCATAAACGGGTGAGCCTCCTTTGAGGGCCATTTTTATTTTTTCCCGGGCTGACTCTTTTGACTTTCTGCCGTCTGGTTGAACAGGCGGACAGGGATCAATAGCGCTCATACCGAGCATCTCCTCACGGCTGTATCCAAAAAGCCTCAGAGCACTCTCATTAAGCTCAACGAATTTGCAAGTTTCTGCATCTACCAAAAAAATTGCCTCCGGGGCATTCTCTACTATACTCCTATAGCGCTCTTCGCTTTGCTGAAGTTTTTCTTCGGTCTCTACATTCGCGGTAATGTCTCTGTAGTTGATAAGAATCCCCTCAACACCATGCTTGTCTATCAGATTAATTGCACGTGCTTCCAAAATGATCCAAAGCCCACTCTTATGTTTGAATTTAACAACCCCATTAAAAAGTTTTCCCTTTTTGTTTTTCATTTGACCGACCGAACGCTGCACCATCAAAATGCTGTCAGGGTGCATCAACCCGTAGATGCTTTTTCCAATTCCTGATTCCGGGGTGTAACCAAGAATCCTGAGCAGTGAAGGACTGTGATATTTTACAATTCCCTTAAAATCAATCACGGAAATTCCATCAAAAGAATTTTCAATCAGACTTCGATAACGCTCCTCGCTTTCTTTCAGAGAATTCCTGTCGAGTTGCTTGTTTGTGA